>CAZHHT010000085.1:0-514 GCA_964532455.1 uncultured Anaerolineales bacterium | reverse complement strand
ATAGGTAAAAAATATATTAACTGACTCATTTTTCAAAACCTTCTTTCATTATACCCATACAAATCACCCAATATTTCCCTAATCATTCTCTTATCCTCGTAGATGAATATATCTGGAGAGATGTAATAGGTATGTCAGATCACTTATGTGTTTAGATTGATATGGACCTTGAAAAAGATGACCAGTCCGTTGATAAATTTATTGAACGCGACAGCATAGGATAGAGCTAATTTCTGCATTGTTGCCGGCAAATCAGAATTACGCAATTGAACCATTCGGTGGTAATGATTGGGCATCAAGCAGTAAGCTAGAACATCAGCAGTAACAAGTAGATACTTCTTTATCTTGGATATGAAGAAAAGGTAATTCCTTTCCTCAATAAACAGAAGGTTGTCCGCGACAGATCTGTTGTAGATATGATGAAGTGACTTTCGATTAGATTGGCTTTTCCCTTTGGCATTTATTGCCCCCTTGATGATTCATAAATTTCCTGGAGTTTTAATAACTCCGGGAT
>CAZHHT010000084.1:0-13869 GCA_964532455.1 uncultured Anaerolineales bacterium | reverse complement strand
AATGAATAAGGGATTATTTCGTATTTAATATCTCCTTGACCGTCTCCCGCACCAGGTTTTCCAACCCCTCATAATCCGGCGCCTGGACCCTGCCTGCCTGCAATCTTCCCGGTTGGAAGGCTTCTTCAGGAGGATCGTTGGTTTCAAACGCCATGCGTTTGATGTTATAAAGATGATGGACATTAATGTTGTCACCTGTAATCGCGCCACCCACACCACCAGATCCCAAAGTCAGAGATGGAGTAATACCTGTGGTATACCCAATCATGCCCAATGTTCCCATGGTGTTTACACCAATGCGGAAAACCGGTTTCTCAAGGCCAAAGGCATAAATGACCTCTTCATTAGTGGCGTGAATGATAAGGCTGTGTCCCAGGCCCCCAAAGTTAATCAGCTCTAGACAGCGTTCACAGCCAGCTTCCCAACCATCCGCTGTGTAAAAACCTAATACCGGAGCTAATTTTTCACGGGAAAGCGGTTCTTCTTTCCCGACACTGTTTAATTCCGCGACCAGTATCCGGACTCTGTCCGGCACCTGAAAGCCCGCTTTTGCAGCCAGGTATTGGGGAGATTTTCCCACTGAACTGGCATCTATCCCACCGTTGGGGAAAAACAGAATTGAGCGCAGCGCTTCTGCCTCAACTGGGGATACCCAGTAGGCTCCTTGAGCTATCATCAATTCCTTTAAACGTCTGGCAATAGGGCGATCTGCTACTAAAGACTGCTCAGAAGCACAAATCAGAGAAAAATCAAAGGCTTTACTACCTACGATATACCGGGCGGCTTTTTCGAG
Organism: uncultured Anaerolineales bacterium; assembly: GCA_964532455.1. GTDB lineage: Bacteria > Chloroflexota > Anaerolineae > Anaerolineales > UBA11858 > B10-G9. The sequence goes on along the minus strand of CAZHHT010000084.1, from coordinate 13,076 downwards.
GTCAGCGCTGCGGTCCACGTAAACAGGCACATTGCCCGGGCCAACACCATATGCGGGTTTGCCCTTGGAATGGGCTACCTTCACCATCGCTCCGCCGCCAGTCGCCAAAATCAGGGATGTGTAGCGGTGCGACAGCAGTTCATCTGTACCCGGCAGGCTAACTTCAGACATACAGTGAATCAAACCCTCCGGCGCACCGGCCGCTACAGCAGCTTTGTTCATTAATTCCGCTGTGGCCACACAGCAGTTTACTGCCGAAGGATGGGGCGCAATTACAATCGCGTTGCGGGCCTTCACCGCCATCAATATCTTGTTCATTACTGTAGATGTAGGATTAGTGCTGGGAGTAAGCGCTGCGATAACTCCCATCGGCCAGGCGATTTGGTACAGCTTTAGCTGATCATCCCGCTTGATTATGCCCACAGTTTTAACGTCCTTGATCGATTCCCAGACCGCTTTCGACGCAAACTGGTTTTTGATTTTTTTATGCTCCGGGACACCAAAACCGGTTTCCTCAGCGGCCATTCGCCCCAGACGTTCCGCGGCACCGTAAGCTGCCTCAGCCATTACTTCACATACCCGGTCGACTTCCGCCTGGGTAACAAAGCCCCAAGTTTTCTGGGCTTCCCACGCGCTGAGAACCATCTGGCGGGCTTGTTGTATTGAGCGTAGATCTTTATCGAATGCTGGCATAGGTTTTCCCAATTCAGTTTGTTGGTTTTTCTATAAATTTCAATCTTTCTGATAAGTTACTTCGCCCAATACGCTGAGGTGATCTATTACTGCCATGATTACCGCATCGACCGGTCGATTTTGAGTAATTTCTGTTTGTCTGCCGCTGGAGCCATGCGCTGTGAGTACCAACTCACCGATCCCTACATCCAGAGTATCCACCGCGACATAGGGCTTTCCAAAAGGTTTGCCATCCACATCAGTTTGACGTAGGATCAATAACTTCCTGCCTTCCAGGGTAGGTTCCTTGATAGTTGATACAGTAGTTCCAATCACTTTAGCAATCAACATATATTGCTCCTGGGCTCACTTCCTAAATACAATCTCACCGTCAACAACCAGGTGGTCAAGTACGGCCATGATCACCGCGTCCACCGGTGTTTCTTTAGTAATTGGTGTCTGTCGGGCTGCAGATCCATGACAAGTTAGCACCAAATCACCCAAACCAGCATCGACTAAGTCCGTTGCCACATAGGAAGGACCGAGCTCTTTGGTTCCCGAAGTATCGGTCTCCCGGCAGATAAGGAGTTTAGTTTCCCTGACCCGGGGAGATTTAATGGTTGAGATTGTGCTGCCTGTTACCCTGGCAATTTTCATCAGTTAATCCTCTTAGTAGGCGGTTGCCTTCTCCGCTGGTACTACCGGTTTTCCATTTCCATTAGAAGCCAATGACTCCTGGACAATCTTGACCCCGGCACTGGCACCCAATCGGGTGGCTCCCGCCTTGACCATGTTCTGGGCATCTTCAAAATCCCGTACACCCCCTGCGGCTTTGACACCCATAGTTGGACCCACGACCAGGCGCATTAAATGGACATCTTCAACTGTCGCTCCACCACCGGAAAAACCGGTTGAGGTTTTTACAAAATCCGCTCCCGCTTCCTTGGAAAGCAGGCAGGCAGTTACTTTTTCTTCCTCACTCAATAACGCGGTTTCAATAATAACTTTAACAATTGCTCCAGCTGCATGACCCACCTTGACCACTTCATAGATATCGCGGGCGACCAGGGTCAGATCCCCGGCTTTTACCGCTCCGATATTTATCACCATATCAATCTCCGTGGCCCCATCATTGATGGCAGTCTGGGCTTCAAACGCTTTCACTTCCGGAGCGGAAGCCCCCAACGGGAAACCGATCACCGTACAAACTTTGACCTGGGTTCCCTCTAGCAACTCAGCGCACAGCTTCACATGGGTAGGATTTATACACACAGAGGCAAATTTATATTTTTGGGCTTCATAACAAAGTTGGGCGATCTGATCAGCGGTCGCATCCGGTTTTAACAGGGTGTGATCAATCATGCTGGCAATATCCGGGTCATCAGGGATATTACCTAATTGTGAAGTCAACCGGGACGCGCCGGCGTTGACCACTTCCCCCACCCGGTTAAAACAGGTATCAACACAAATTCCTTCCGCACATTCTCCTGTGCAGTAATCTCCTGCCGGCTGGTTTGAGCGGTACTCATTTTCGTTAAAAGCAATCAGAACCTCTCGGGCAATGACTTCAACCAGATGTTTTACTTCCTGTGTTGTAGTATCCATATTTTATTTCTCGATTTCCATTATTTTGTCTACCCGGCGGGCATGGCGTCCGCCACCGAATTCCGTTTCCAAAAATGTGCTCAGGATTTGTTTGGCCAGGCTGGAACCGATCAACCCCGCTCCGAGGGTGAGTAAATTGGCATTATTGTGTTCCCGGCTGTTATACGCGGTGGCGAAGTCGTAACACATCGCGGCCCGGATTCCAGGGACTTTATTGGCAGCCATGCAGCTGCCGATCCCAGCTCCGTCAATCATGATCCCCCGCCAAGCGCTACCACCCCTCACCTGCTCAGCGACTGCCCGGGCAAAATCCGGGTAATCCACTGGATCTGTGCTGTTGGTTCCGCAATCTACAACACTGTATCCGTTTTCTGACAGGAATGCTTTTAAAGTTTCCTTAAGCTGGAATCCGCCGTGATCTGCGCCAATAGCAACGATCTTATCAGGCGGAGATTCCATGGATTCCTTTTTTCCTAATGGGGCTGCTGGAACTGATGCAATCTCCGGCTTTTCTCTCATCAAACTGGAAACCACTTCTTCAACAATTTTTTTCAGCTCAGCATCACTGATATCTTTCATATTATTCACTCTCTTCCCGTATCAATCGGGAACCGCTGAAAAACCGAGGCCGGGGAAAACGCTGACGCTTTCAGATTGGTATAAAACCGGAAGCGGTCAGCCCGGAACTCAGATTCCACGTATTCAATTACCCTGCCATCTGCGGTGCGGGTTTCCCGTCGGATAACCAGCACTGAGGCTGGCTGCTCTAACTCCATCAGCTCAGCGACCTGCGGGGTAGCTAATTCCGCGCCAATTTCTTGTTCGGCATGATCGGGTTTCATATTGTATTGAGCCGCCAGTACATCATATAGCGATTCTTTTGAGAAATCATGCTCCAGGATGCCGTAGCAGAATTCGTGAGGTAAATAAGCTCGCTCAATTGCGGCTGGTTTGTGATCCACCTCGCGAAGCCGGTTTAGAAAGACTACCTCAGCACCCAGCTGCAGCCGCAAGACCCGGGATAAAAAAGGATCGGCAGTGATCAGACTGGCTTCCAACAACCGGCTGGTAACCGTTTTGCCGTGCTGGGCCATTTCCTGGGAAAAACCATAGAGGAACTCTACTGTTTTTGGGAAATGAGTCTCGGTCACAAAAGTTCCTACACCCTGAACGGATTCCACATATCCCTGGGCAGCCAGATCCCTTAGAGTGTGTCGGATAGTATTTCTGCCAACCTGATACTGCTCACTTAAAGCATGCTCAGAAGGCAGCCGAGCTCCAGGCTGGAGTTTCCCATCCTGGATTTGCTGTAGAATCGTTTCGGCAATTTGTTTGTAAAGGGCTTTGGTCATTATTATGTCCTGTCCCTTGGAGGAGAACTAACCCATTCCATCATGTTCCCACTTGTCCCTACATGTTCTATCAAAAGTATACAAGAAGATTCGGGCTCTGTCAAGTATGTATTATCCCCCAAGCCTGTCGGTTAGTTCCAGTAATCCCCCCACCCCTGGGGGATATTGGGATTTGGTGATAAATACAAACCTTAATAGGGGATTAAAAAAGAAGGTTCCATCAGAGAAATGTATTTGCGAGATATAAACGGGAATCCCCCTTTATACTGCAGTGCTAAAGTGCTTTTTAAGGAATGAATTTTTTAGTTGCGGGTCAGATAATTAATTTAACTCTAAATAGATTCTGAAATTAAATCTGATCTGGGTTTCACCGCCCACAGGGAGGCGACTGCAGCAGGAATCAACAAACCAAGGAAAATCCAGAGTGAAATCTGGAAGCTGCCGGTCAGATTAAAAATCATCCCGGTAATAAATGGACCCAGGCTGCTGGAGGCAACCTGGGCAGTGACGACACTGCCGCGAAGTTTTCCAAGATGTTTTCTTCCGTAATATCTAGCGAACATTGTTCCGCCTACCAGTGATACCAACCCGGTGGATATGCCAAGCAGCACCGCATAACTGTGCGCTAGCCAGGGGCTGGTTGCCAGAGCAAGCACAACCACACCGGCAGCCAGGGCACTCATGCAAACCAAGAGCAGATACTGCAAGGGACCACGATCCGCAATGGGTCCTGCGATAATCTGAGTGATCAAAGAAGCAGCTGCGTAGGTTGTGTAGGTTGCTGCAGCGACTGAAGAGGTGATCCCCTGGCTGTCCAATATAGAAAGCAAATTAAAGAAAATTGCCGTAACAACCATTGCCCATAGAGAGACATTAATCAACAGGATCCAGAAAGCTGGTGTTTTACGAGCGGTTTTTAAGTCAAAGGAATTCTGACCTAATAGTTCTGGCTTGCTGGCTTTTCTATTGCTTTCATCGGTACCATCAATTCTTTGTTTAACTTCTCCGGGATTGTCCCTGAAGATTAAGATCAACAGCGGCAGCATAATCATCCAGACCAAGAACCCTAACCTGGAGTAAGCCGCCCGCCAACCCAGGCTGGTGATGAGTGCCAGGAAAAAAGCCGGAATGACAGCCATGCTGATTGAAAATCCTCCGCTGACGATCCCGGTGACTGCGCCTAACTTCTCCCGGAACCACATGGCTGGGATATTCCCCGCCAACAGGGATAACCCTCCTTGGCCGAGCAGGCGCAGCAGGAAGAAACCCAGTACCAGGGTCCAGAGTGAATTCACCATGGAGAAAAATAAACAAGCACCACCCAACAGGATAACAACAGCGGTCATTACTCGACGAATGCCAAAACGATCCATCAATGATCCAATATAGGCTTGCGGAAGCGAGGCAAGAAGGGTTCCTACCATATATGCCCCGGTCAGTGCCGAGAGACTGATATCCAGCGTCTCCAGTAAAGATGGATTAAAGACGGAGACACCATAGGTCTGCCCCACACCAGTAACGGCCTGGGCAATCACAGCCACTGGCACCATCAACCAGCCGTAATAAAATGGCAGCCGTTGAGCTAGATTTGTGTCTAATTTGGGAATTTTGATTTCATTCATAGCTGTGCCCCGAAAAATAATAAATACCTGGGGGGACGTTTATTTGTATTCGTTCTCAAGAATACCCAACTCCTCCAGTCTCCTTCCAAGCTGCTCAGGGGAGGAAAAAAGAATGCTGATAAACCCCAGTTCCTCCGCCGTCCGGATATTGGCCTTGCTGTCATCAACAAAGATACAATCTTTTGCCTCTCTGTTGATCTCCTGCAGAAAATAATGGTATACCTCCGGGTCAGGTTTAATCAAACCAATCTCTCCAGAAATCACCAGAGGGTCAAACCAGCTTAAAAAAGCAAATCGCTTCGTGACTTTTGGATAAGTCTCGGCAGACCAGTTGCTGAGAGCGGCCAGAGGGTATCCAGCTCCCCGTAATCCTTCCAGGATCTTCACCGTGCCAGGGACAGGACCGACGATCATCTCCTCCCAGCGGGAGTAATAAGCCTGAATCTGCTTTGTATATTTTGGGTACACCAACTCCAATTCATCGACCGCTTCCTGAAACGATTTTCCCCTGTCCATTTGTGCGTTCCACTCTGGGGAACATACCTCGGCCAGGAAGAAATCCATTTCTGATTCGTCCTTTATCAGCTTCCTGTACAGGCGTCTCGGATCCCAATTAATCAATACTCCACCCAGATCAAAAACAAGGGTTTTTACAATCGACACTGATTTTCTCCATTGACATCTTAATTAAATTTCAATTACCTCTCAATAAAAATACCCTCCCGATTATAACCGTCTTTCAGGCCTGAGGGAGGTAGGAAGAATGGTATTTTTATCTGTCATTGCGCCCTTCGATACGCCGCCGCTGCGCGTCAGTTGCTCAGGATATGTGCGATAATTTCCTCAGAACAGGAGATCTCTTCGTCGCTGGAAGCTCCTCGCGATAACATATAAATTAGAGAATTCCACTTTGAATGAAACTAGAAAACCAACACAAATTCCTGAAACGCGAGCAGCGCCGCAAAAGCCAGGGTAACGGCGATTCCAACTTCAGTACCAGAGGCGTCTTCCAGGGCATCCGGAATTAATTGGGCAAAAACCATCCAGATCATTGCTCCGGCAGCCAGACCCAATCCAACCGGCAGGAAAGGTTCAAAAGTACTGACAAACAAAAAAGCGGGTATCGCCATCAATGGTTGGGGGAGACTGGTGAAAATGCCCCATAAGGAAGCATTCCAGACTTTTGTACCCCGGGGCACAAGTACCAGGCTGACAGCCAATCCCTCAGGGATGTTGTGAATGGCGATTGCCGCGGTAATGAACAAGCCAAGTTTTCCACCACCGCCAAACGAGACACCCACCCCGATGCCTTCTGCAAAGGAATGGGCAGTCATAATACCCAAGATAAGGAGAGCTTTTCGAGCGTCCGCACCTTCCAGATCACCCAGATCTACTTTACCCCGGCGGCTGATCAGACGGTCAGCGGCTACGATTAACCCTAAACCCAACAAAACACCAAAGAAAGTCCGGTAGGGTTCCAGGTGAACCCCTTCCTGAACCAGGTTATGGCTCGCTCCCAGCATCAGACCAGCTGCACCAGCATGGAAAATGCTCAACCACCAGCGGTTGATATTCTTAATAAATAAAAAGGGAAGCGCACCCAGGCCAGTGACCAGAGCGGTCAGCCCGGATGCAAAGAGGATGGTCCAGAGGTTAATTTCCATAAACACTGCTTCTTTGAAATCTGATCGTTTAACAGACCTTGCTGAAATCGTTTTTTTGGCAATTAGGAATTTTCAAAATTATAACACCCTCGATACAACCAAATTATCAACATTTACAATTCTTAGTTTTGCAATTTTCATTTCTTGAAATAATCAGGCTTTTTGATTTTTCCTGCTCTATTGACATTTGTCTAATAGACGATTAAACTTTGGATAATGAAAATCTCTTTTCAAACGAGGATTTTATGTCAGATGAAAGAGGATTGGGCATGGGAAGGGGACGACGGCGTCAAGGGGTGATGGGTTTTTTACGCCCAGCTCTATTATTTTTATTAACCAGAGAGAATGATCATGGGTATTCTTTGCTCGATGGATTAACAGAGTTTGGCTTTAATTCTAAACAGCTTGATCCCAGCCTAGTATATCGAACTCTTCGAGAAATGGAAGAATCTGGCTGGATCGCTTCTCACCTAGGCGAAGAAAGCCGGGGACCGCAGCGTCGAGTTTATCAGCTACAGCCTGAGGGAGAAACCTACTTGGCTGAGTTAGTTGGCGGTTTGCGCCGCAGACGGGACGAAATAAACAACCTGCTTCAGACCTACGACCAGGAACTAAAATGAAAATTGCAAATCAAAAGAAAGTGGAACTGGTCCTTATGGTAGTGGGGCAATGAGAGAATGCAGATTATGAAGGAAACTTTTACCTCGCCTGATAGAAAGATCGATTCTCCAATCAGTACTCGGTTTGGAAATTATCCCCTTTTTGTGATTTCAGAGGTATTTAGAAATTGGTGTGGAGAAATCTGATGAACTATATTTTTGGGCCAGTTCCTACGCGACGGCTGGGGCAATCATTGGGAATTGATCCTGTTCCGTTAAAGACCTGTAATTGGAACTGTGTGTACTGTCAGTTGGGTCGCTCTATACCAATGGTAAATGAACGCAAGGATTTTTTCCCGGTTGATGAAATTTTGGCTGAAGTAAAAAATGCGCTCTCATCTCACCAACCGGGCGAGATCGACTGGGTCACATTTGTCGGTTCTGGGGAAACAACATTGAATGCCAGCCTTGGGTGGCTTATCCGAGAGGTGAAAAAGTTAACCAGGCTGCCAGTGGCTGTGATTACCAACGGATCTTTGTTGTACAAACGAGAAATGCGCCAAGAATTATTAGCTGCTGATGCAGTGCTTCCCTCTCTGGACGCAGGAACCCCTGAACTTTATCAACACATCAACCGCCCCTATCCAGCACTTTCTTTCGAGAGTCTTTTAGATGGGTTGATTGCCTTTAAAGAAGAATATCAAGGAAACTTATGGGTTGAGGTTATGCTTATCGACGGGTTGAACGATACCGAGGATGCGCTCAGAGGTATTGCTTTCGCGCTTGAAAAAATAAAACCGGATGAAGTCCATATCATGCAGCCAACTCGGCCGCCAGTGGAAACCTGGGTAAAGCCAACCAGCGAGGAAGGTTTAAGACGTGCACTTGCATTATTGGGTGATACAGCTCGGGTTATTCATCCTGCTAGCGGATCTTTTGATCTTGGTGGAGCAGAAACATTAGTAGAAGCGGTTGCGGGAATTGTCACTCGACATCCTATGCGTGAAGACGAATTGGTGGAGACATTAAAAAGGTGGGCAACGGGAGAGGTGACGAAAACTTTATCTACCCTGGCAGAGAGTGGCAAGGTGCAAGTCGTGGAGCGGAACGGGGTTCGCTTTTGGAGTGCTTCACCTTCTTATTATCCTAAGGATGCGCACAACCAATAGAGAGAGAAAAAAAGTATAAAAATCAGACCAGGTAAAAAAGCTGAAGATTGGAGATATAGATGGAAGTGAATGGACAAGAAAATATAAATATACAGGAAGCGATTGGGAAAGTTGAACACCCGGCAATTGCCACAACATTATTGGATCTAGGGATGTTGAAGGATATCACAGTCACTCCCGACGGTAAAGTAGCTTTAACTCTAGTTTTGCCCTTGCCAAATATCCCTGACAATATCCGGGATTTCCTCATAAAGAACCTTGGGGCCGCAGCACGATCCAGTGGCGGAGAATTATCAAGTGTAAAATTAGCTTTGATGGATGAGGAAGAACGCCAAAGTTTTTTGGCAAAAGAACAACTTTATTGGAGAGGTTAATAAATGAATCGTATATTCACACAACAAGATTGGTTTGACCGGCTGCTGCCAGAGGGGCTGCCAATTCCCAGTTTAACACTATTAAGCGGGCCCGGGGGTTCCGGAAAACCGCTGATTGGCAATGTGATCACTGCATCGTGGTTGCGTCAGGGCGGGAGTGTGGTTTTTATGTCCTTGCAATATCCAGATCATAGTTTTATTGTGGCTGGTTTAAAAAAGGTTAGTCAATTGGATTTAAGCTTATACCAGGATCGCATTGTTTTTATCGAATTAGACCCCACTTTAGAAGATTTGACTCCGGCAGTAGGGAATCGATTTAAAGCTAATGTTGTAAAACCTGCGGTTTGGGATGCCGCCATTGAACAAGCTTGTCGAATGGTACCGGATGAAGGGCCAGGTATTTTAATCTTTGCTTCAGCATTAAACCTGTTACTGTTCTCTCCTACTTACAGAAAAGGGATTCTTGAAAAAATGAAAGCTGCCGCCCGGGGAGATCAAAAACAGACATACCTCTTCTCTGCAAGCACTACCGCAAAAGCTGAAGAAATAGCAGAGCTGGAAACTGCTGCCAACAATCTGATTATGACTCGCAGTACCAAATCACCCTTCCGGCTTTATATGCAAATTGATCGTATTGAAGGAGCAAATTTTGTTTCCAAAGAAATCGAGGTGCCTTTTTCCGCTGATGTTTTAATGGACGTAAAAGAAGTGGCTGATCACAGCCGTAAACGAGTTATTCCCCAGGTGTCGAAACTATAATCAATGTAATTCACGGAGTAAAAAATGTGTCAAATCACTGTTTACCTAGATGATGAAAAAATTATGGAGAATGTAATGTTGGTGGAACCAACGCTCGAAGGAGTGCGGTTGGTAGCAATGTTTGAACAACCCCGCGAGATCAAAGCCACCATCCGGAAGATTGATTTCATAAAAAATAAACTTATCTTGGAGAAAACAGGAAAGGAGGGAATAATAAATGGAGGAGAAGAATAAGCTCAAGATATTGATTCCATACTGGATTGCTCACAATAGCGAGCACGCGAGTGAATTTCGCGACTGGGCAACACGCACCGATGTGGTATCTGCAGATATCCTTGCTGCTGCTGACGCTATAGTTCTTGCTAACAAGTCGTTATCATCTGCTTTAGAAAAATTAGGGGGGATGCTTCCACACCCCCATCTGGATAAAAAAACAGCTGGGGACGGCGCTGTTTAAAAAAAGACATAAGGTTGTAAAGATGACCGATACAGAATATACGCTATGGCAATTGTTATTGTTGACCGCAGGCACAGAAGAATCGATTAAACTCTCTTGTCCAGACTGTTTTTCCCTGCTGGATTACGATGCTGGTTTGTTAACTAGCGGCGGCGACCTGGGCGATCTCCTGCCAGTTATTAAACATCACTTGTCAATTTGTTCAAACTGTCAGGCAGAATTGGAATCTTGGCTGGATGAACTCAACGAAGATATAAAACCCCTTAATTGATCTTTTCGATTTAGAGGAGAGGTTATAAATTATGGAAACAGCTAAAGTAGAAATTAATATAACGATAAACAATATTCCTAGAAAATTAATGGTGGGGGTTGATGACAGTTTGTTAACTGTGCTGCGGCGGTATTCCTATTTTAGCGTGAAATCCGGTTGTGATGATGGAACCTGCGGTGTTTGCACAGTCCTGCAGGATGGAAAACCAATCCTCAGTTGTAAAACTAAAGCAGTTGATGTCAATGGGACAGAAATAATCACACTTGAAGGTCTAAAACAAAACACTGAAATACATCCTATTCAGCAAGCATTTATCGATTCAAGTGCCATTCAGTGCGGTTATTGTACTCCTGCACAAATTCTCTCAGCAAAAGCACTGCTAGATGAGCATCCGAACCCTACCGATGATGAGATACGGACAGCAATGAACCATGTGCTCTGCCGCTGTACAGGTTATGTACGCGTAGTGGATGCTGTTCATCGATCCGCGGCAGTATTACGGGGGGAAAAGGTTGAATCTTTCGTACCTATTGAATTAAGATTGCCAAATGATGGTGAGCCAATTGAAATTCCAGAAGAGTTCTACCGTCGTGATGGAGGCAGGAATCCATTACCGCCTATCGTTTTTACACCAGACACGATGGAAAAAACCCGAGTTATTGGAAAACCTGAAATAAAAGTGGATGCCAAAAAATTGGCCCTGGGAAGGCCAGTCTTCACTGACGATTTTCATTTGGATGGTATGCTCTACGGCGGTTTGCTAACCAGTCCCCATGCACATGCTCGAATTCGGAACATTGACACTAGGAAAGCACAAGCTCTACCGGGAGTCCACGCTGTCCTGACCCACAAAGATATCCCTCGTATCAAATATGCTTCAGGCGGACAAAGCTATCCCCAGCCATTACCCTACGATCAGGTCAGTTTGGACAATATAGTACGCCATGTGGGGGATCGGGTAGCAATCGTAGCTGCTGAAACTCCTGAAATAACCCAGCAAGCTCTGGATCTAATTAAGGTTGATTATGAAATCCTGCCTGTTGTTGTCGACCCGGAATTAGCCATGCAGGATGGCGCGCCGGTTATCCACGATGAGCCAGATACAAAAGGGATATACAATGCTCAGCATAATATCGTTCACCACATAGAAGCCGAGGTGGGAGATATCGAGACTTCATTCGCCGAAGCCGACTATATATTTGAGGGAAGTTACCGAACTCCAAAGCAGCAGCAAGTCCATTTGGAACCACATGTCTGTATTACTTATTGGGATGAGGACGACCGGCTGATCATCCGGACCAGCACTCAAGTGCCTTTCCATATCCGCCGTATGGTAGCGCCTTTGATCGGTTTGCCTGTAAAAAAAATCCGCGTAATAAAACCACGCATCGGCGGTGGATTTGGCAACAAACAAGAATTGATATTGGAAGATCTATGTGCCCTCCTCACCCTAAAAACGAATCGTCCAGTGCGGATGGAATATACCCGCACCCAGGAATTCACCAGTTCACGCAGCCGCCACGCTAATATTATTAACTACAAACTCGGAGTCAAAGAAAACAAAATAATCGCTGCGAGCTTGTACTTAATCGGGGATACAGGCGCGTACGGCGCCCACGCCTTAACTGTAAATATGGTAGGTGGATTTAAAGGGTTAACCCTTTACAATCCTCCCAATTCCAGATTTGTCAGCGATATTGCGTACACGAATACACCACCTGCAGGTGCTTTCCGGGGTTATGGTGCTATGCAGTGTCAATTTGGCATTGAAGTGTTGATGGAAGAGATTGCAGTTAAGTTAGGGTTGAACGTAATTGAGTTCAAGCGTAATAATTGGCTGAAGATCGGCGAAACGATGTATCTATCCAAGGCCCTTGGAGAAGGACGCGAAGGCAAAGAACAAATACTGCAAACTAGTGCGCTGAAGGAGTGTGTGGAAATTGGCCTTCAAGCCACAGATTTTTATGCCAAACGTCAAGAAAACTTTGAACAAAAGGAGCGCTACCGCCACGGAATTGGTATGGCAGTTGTGATGCATGGCAGCGGTATCGCAGATCTAGATATGGCCGCTGCAACCCTGAAGATGAATGACGATGGCTCCTTTAATTTATTGATGGGTGCTACTGACCTGGGGACTGGTTCAGACACAATTCTGGCACAGATCGCCGCTGAAGTGTTGAAAATCCCACTGGATGACTTAATTGTTTATTCTTCAGATACTGACTTTACGCCATTTGACAAGGGAGCTTACGCCAGCAGTACTACCTATATAAGTGGAGGAGCAGTTCAAAAAGCGGCATTGAAGGTTAAAGAACAAATTTTAGATCACGCCGCACGAATGTTTGGCTATCCAAATTCAAAGGATCTAAAACTTGAAAATCGGCAGGTAAGAGCTCCTGACGGGCGGACTTTTTCTTTTGCCGAAATAGCCCTCAGCAGTTTGCACCAACAAGATCAGCACCAAATCATTGCCACTGAATCTCATACCAGTCCTCTCAGCCCGCCGCCAACCGCCGCTCAATTCGCCGAGAT
>CAZHHT010000083.1:0-13901 GCA_964532455.1 uncultured Anaerolineales bacterium | reverse complement strand
GGGCTCCTTTGTTTGCTCCAGAAGTAGTTAATTCTAACTTCTTCACATCCTTCTGGTAATACGAGACAGCCGCCCCATACAGGATGCCGATCACAGCCAGCAGCGCCATCCAGGGAGCTGCTTGAAGGGCTGCCTTGGGGAAGAGGGGGATATTAAAGCGGAGGAATCCATATGTTCCCATTTTAAGCAGCACACCGGCAAGGATCACAGACCCTGCCGTTGGCGCCTGAACGTGAGCATCCGGAAGCCAGGAATGCAGCGGCCACATGGGTACTTTAATAGCAAACGCTGCCGCAAAAGCAAGGAACAGCCAGAGCTGGACTTGAGCCGGGATACCGCCCATCGCAGTCAGATCCGGAACCGAAAAGGTGCCCTGGTAAATACCAAGCCATAAAATCGCCAGCAGCATCAACACTGATCCAGCCATGGTGTAGAGGAAGAATTTCACGGCGGCGTACATCCGCTGCGGTCCTCCCCAGATACCTATCAAAAAATACATTGGGACCAGCGTGAATTCCCAGAAAACATAAAAAAGGAATAAATCCTGGGCTAAAAACACACCCAGCATACCTACTTCCAGGAGCAGGAAAAAGATCATGAAATCTTTTACACGATCTTCAACCGCTGTCCAGGTGGAGAGCAGTGAGATGGGGGTTAAAAATGCAGTTAATAAAACCAGTAATATACTTAACCCATCCACACCCATCTGGTATGAAATTTCCCAATTGGCTATTTCGATCCAGGGTAAACTGATCACCAGCTGAAGGTCAGGGTTATTCGGGTCAAACAGGGTCAAAACCCAGATAGATAAACCAAAAGTGATTAAGGAAACGATCAATGCCGTCCAACGGATTTCCTTCTTCTGCTCTTGTTTGAACAACAAGATCACCAGCACCCCTACCAAGGGGAAGAGGGTGACCAAATTGAGGGGATTCGAGAAAAAAGTCATAGCAATCGGTCCTCCATTATCCGTTGAAATGAAACCATCCAACGTTTATTGCAGAATCAAATATCCTAGAATAACTACTACACCCGCAAATACTGCCAGGGCATAATTGCGCACATACCCTGTTTGTAATTTCCGGAATTGTGTCGCCAGGGATTGGAAGAATTTCGCCAATCCTTTGGATATACCGTCAATGATACCTAAATCAATCGGTCCAGCCAGGAACCTGGCTCCCTGACAGTAAAAAGCGACAATTACTTTGTCATGGAACCAATCATGCAAGAATTCCCAATCTACTTTGATTGACAGGAATTTTGCCAGATCAATGTATCGACTAATAAATAAGGATTCGTAAATCTCATCCACATACCATTTACGGTTCATGACGGTAAAGACTGGACCAACAATTTTCCTCAGCGGATCCGGCTGGTTTTTTCCCAGCGGCTTTCGACCGTACAGCAGCCAGGCCAGGAAGATAGCGACCACAGCTAATCCTGTAGAGATCAAAGCGATTAACAGGTTAAACTCACCAGGGTGAAGATGGAGATGAAATGCCTCAAAGGTATGTTCCTGCCAGTGTGTAAAGGTATGAATCCCCGGAAGATTGAGAATTCCTCCCATTGAAGCCAGGACAGCCAGGGCAATTAAAGGCACCGTGATTACCGGCGGGCTTTCCTCAGCGTGTTCTGCTGCCGGGTGACGGGGATCCCCAAAGAATACCAGCCAAATCTGTCTTCCCATGTAAAACGCGGTGAAGAAGGCAGCGATGGCCAACAGGATATAAACCGGGAAGTTGAGCTGGAACGCTTCCGCCAATATTTCATCCTTGGAAAAGAATCCAGCCAGGGGTGGAATACCTACCAGCGCTACTGCGCCCACCAGGAATACCCAGAAAGTTACCGGCAATCTTTTTCGCAGCCCGCCCATCAAGCGCATATCACCTGGATCGAATATTTCCTCATCACCATGACCCTCATGATAAAGGTGATGGTGCCCCCGTTCTATGCCCAGGATGATTGATCCAGCTGAAAGGAACAACAATGCTTTGAAGAAGGCATGAGTGACAAGGTGGAACATACCTGCCACGTAAGCGCCCATCCCAACCGCAGCCACCATAAAACCAAGCTGACTGATGGTGGAATATGCCAGAACTTTTTTCAAGTCATTTTGTCCTACCGCAATCGTGGCCGCAAAGAGGGCTGTTATCCCTCCTACCCAGGCAACCCATGACTGGGCTAACGGTACAGCGCTGTAAAGCGGCGCGGACCGGGCTACCAGGTAAACACCGGCAGTGACCATCGTCGCAGCATGGATTAATGCCGAAACCGGTGTCGGCCCGGCCATAGCATCCGGCAGCCAGACAAACAGCGGCAGCTGCGCGGATTTTCCAGCCACGCCCAGCAGCATAAACAAGGTAATTGCCAGGATCGCGCCCGGTTGGGTTTCAGCGATATGATGAACCTGAGCAAACACTTCACTGAAAGTCACAGTGCGGAAAGTCCAAAACATGGTAAAAGCAGCCATCAGGAAACCAAAATCTCCGATGCGGTTGGCAATAAAGGCTTTGCTTCCTGCCAGGGCATTTTCAATTCCCGGCCTGCCTAATAAGTCCTTGTCATACCAGAAACCAATTAATAAATAGGAACACAGACCCACCCCTTCCCAGCCGACAAATAACATCATATAGTTATCGGCGCTGACCAGGATCATCATGGTAACGATAAAAAGGTTAAAGAACACAAAAAAGCGTTGATAGCGGTTTAGATCTCCCTTAAAGCGGACATCTTCATGCATATAACCAATGGCATAGATATGGATCAGGGTTCCGACCCCGGAGACAACCAGCATCATCGTGGTGGACAGCGTATCCACCCGCAGGGTCCAATTCACCTGCAGAGCTCCAATGGAAATCCATTCTGCCAGGGGAATAGTCATGCCTTCCGGGTGAGATAACAAGGATACTGCCAGTAATACCGCAGTCAGGAATGAGAGCCCGGATGCGCTACTGGCCAGGATGCCAATTGTCCGTTCTTTCATCCTGCCGCCAAAAAACATATTAATCAACAGGCCGATAACCGGGAACAGGATTAACCCCGGGGCAAAAGAAAAGAATTCCGGTCCTTGGGTGACAGTTTCACTTAAGAGCATAAGTTTTTCTCAGCTGGTATTTCTCAGCCTTTCAGGCTGTTTAACTGGTCTACATCAATGCTTTGTTTTGTGCGGAAAATGGTGACGATCAGCGCCAAGCCCACAGCAACCTCCGCGGCGGAAACGGTCATTACAAAAAATACAAAAATCTGTCCGCTTACTGCCTGGTGCTGATTAGCAAACGCCACAAAAGCCAGGTTGGCGGCATTCAGCATTAACTCAATTCCCATAAAAATTATCAGGGCGTTCCTGTGAATCAAAACACAGACAGCACCAATGGTGAACAAAATTGCAGAAAGCAGGATGTAATATGATATGGGAATCATAAATGAATCTCCCGGTCTGGGTCTTAGTTATCCTTGGTAAGCACAATCGCGCCAATCATGCCTACCAACAGCAGGATCGATGTAATTTCAAATGGAAGCAGGTATTGATTAAATAGCTCAATACCGATGATTTCCGGACTTCCGAACTTGGATCCGATATCTCCAATCAGGGTGCCTCTCCATCCCTGGACAAAGAACAAGGTAACTAGTTCTCCTAACAGAACCACACCCAGGCCAATTGCCAATCGGCGCTGCCAGAGATTTTCACCGCTGGTTTTTAGTTTTTTCGTTCCCAGGAGCATGATCACAAACAGGAACAATACCATGATTGCTCCGGCATAAACCGTTACCTGTGCCATCGCCAGGAATGGCGCATTTAACAACAAGTAAATAACAGCAACTGTTATGAAATTCAGCACCAGGAACAATGCCGCATAAACCGCATTCCGACTGAACAATAGACCCAGGGCCGCTCCTACTGCTACAAGGGCTAAGATGAGAAAAAATATCAATTCAGCTGTCATAATTCTCCGGCATTTCAATTCCTACGCTTGACAACAATCCAATTTCTTGCGAATAGCCCATCTGTCCTACACAGGATCCTTCATCTCCGGGACGGAACGGGTGAAGAGGCCAGGTTCAACGGTCTGGGGAGTCTCTCTGCCGGGATCAGAAACCGGATCCAGAAGTTTCTCCTTGGTGATAATCGCCTCCCTGCGGTCTGTGTAAGCCAATTCATAGATATGTTCCAAAACAATCGCTTCAGTTGGGCAAGCGTCTGCGCAAAATCCGCAGTATATACAGCGCATCAGGTTGATTTCATAGGTAGCGGCATATCGTTCCCCTGGAGAGTAACGTTCCTCATCAGTATTTTCCGCCGGTTTAACAAATATGGCGTCAGAGGGACAAGCAGCCGCGCACAAAGCACAACCAATGCATTTTTCCAATCCATTATCATAACGCTTGAGGGCATGCCTCCCCTTAAACCGCGGTTTAACCGGCTTCTTTTCCTCAGGATACTGAATCGTTACCGGTTTTTCAAACATGGACCGGAAGGTCGTCCACAAACCCCTGAAGATTTCGTTTACCATCAATAATTCTGGTATCTTCATAAAAACACTCCGACCACTGGCGGGTCGTTAAGGCAAAAACATAATCACAACAGCTGTGACAAACACATTGATCAGGGCAGCCGGCAGCATGATTTTCCAGCCGAAGGCCATCAGCCGGTCATATCTGAAGCGCGGCAATGTTCCCCGAATCCAGATTATGACAAACAACAAAATAATGATTTTTAGCAGTAAATAAATCGGTCCTAACCAGGGGATACTCTCTACCCAGGGTCCGCTGTATCCGCCCAGGAACAAAGTAGCGGCAATAGCGCTAACAGCGATCATCTTGATGTACTCCGCCATAAAGAACAGTGCGAACTTCATGCCGGAATATTCAGTATGATAACCACCTACTAATTCCTGCTCGGCTTCCGGCATATCAAATGGAGCCCGGTTGATCTCTGCCAGAACTGCCAGGAAAAAGATCACAAACCCCAGCGGCTGCAGAACAAAGAACCAGGCTGTTTCCTGCTGCTTCTCGACGATGCTAACCATACTCATGGAATTCGATAACAAGATCGGTCCCACAAAAGCTAAACCCAATGAAAGTTCGTAACTGATAATCTGGGCTGTTGACCGCAAGCCTCCCAGCAGCGGATATTTACTGTTTGAAGACCACCCGGCAATCACGATCCCGTAAACCGCAATGGATGATACCGCCATAAGATACAAGACGCCGACATTAATATCCGCCAGGTAAAGCGGAATTTCTCTGCCGAAAATCGTAATCGATGTTCCCCAGGGAATTACTGCCCAGATAATCAGGGAAGGCAGAACAGTGATAACCGGGGCTAAAATGAATAATAATTTATCTGCCTTGGCTGGGATAAGTTCTTCATTAAAGATCAATTTAATGCCGTCAGCAACCGGCTGCAGCAGCCCGGCCGGACCAGCTCGGTTGGGTCCGATCCTGGTTTGGATACGTGCCAGCGCGCGGCGTTCATAATAGGTGGTATAAGCAAAACCGGTTACCCCAAACAGGATAAGAACGATCGATTTAATCACCCATTCAAGAACCAAAATCATGTCCATAAAATAAACCTTTAACCCCGACTGCCGGGATTAATTCACCGCTTTAATAGCCGCGTTCTCCGGACCATCCAGCAGTATACCCATACTGCGCGGGATGAGGATCACTCCTTCTGGTACCATCTGATCAAGGTCAGCAGCCGCTTCATAAGTTTTATCCCCGAGGCTGATGTCAACCCGGCTGCCGGCGGACAATCCCTCCTTTTCTGCATCCATTGGGTTTAATATCAGCTGGTTTTTTACCAGACGGGGACCCAGAATCTCTGAGGTGCGGATCATGATTCCCTGGTCGTAGAGACGAGTCACAGGAACTGCGAGCATGCCATCGCCGAAGCTTTTTGGGGGAAGAGTGAATTTTTCAAGGGAGATTTTGCTATTTTCCGCCGCAACGGGAAGTTGGATGCCCACACCGCTAGTGTTTTTAAAGACGGTTCCTGTGTACGACAGCGCTTCCTTAGTCACTAAGGGCTGCTGCTCCGGAACTTCGCGCAGGGCTGTCAGGGTGAGGGAAGCATAATCTGGCTGGTGTTTGATGATTTCTTTAAGTACTTGTTCGGCAGCTCCCTGGATCATTTCCAAACCCAGAGCTTGCCCGAGTTTGGCGGCAATTTCATGATCGGCCAGACACTCACCTGAAGCCGGGAGAGCCCCTTCAAATAACTGCACTCGCCTTTCGCCGGAGGTGAAAGTACCAGATTTTTCTGTAACGGCCAAAACCGGCAAGACCAGGTCAGCCTGGGCAGCGGTTTCGGTCAGGAATAGTTCCTGAACCAGGATAAATTTTCCCTTGAGATCAGGGATGATACCATCTCCAACTGGGTCCGCACCGGCGATGATCAGGGTTTCAGCCCCCTTCAGGGCCTCAGGTAAATTTTCTTCCGGCTTAAATCCCATATCCCAGGCGCCTTGAGTATTGGCTTCAGGCCAAACGGCAATTAATCCATTATTCGCTTTCCCTACATGGTTTGTTTTGATCAGTAGATTCGCGCAGGCTTGAGCCAGTATTTGAGAAGATCCAAAATTCATCCCCTCAGCGCCAAAGAGAACTATTCCATTCTCTGCTTCTTTAAAAACGCAGATTGCTTCGCTATCCTTCTCGAGCAAATCTACAACTGTTTGAGTTTCTTCCCCATACTCGTAACGCAGAATATGTTCCGCGGACCTCTCAAGTTTGGTCATACGCGGGTTGGCGACAATCAGTGTCGCCCCGCGCTCCGCTGCCGCCTTAACCCGCAGCCACCACAGAGGGGCCTCTTCTTCTAAATCACAGGCAACCACCAGGATCGCCGTTCCGGATCCCAGATCCTTAATATTTGATCCCTGCCCCAATCCTACCCGGGGTGTGAGGTCTCCTCCAGCCAGGGAAGAATCTAAAATGGGGCCCCCAGACAATCCCTCAGTCAAAGTCCGCAATTGGTAAAAATCCTCATTGGCTAATCGGCCACCAACCAAAGTTACCAGGCCGTCGGGGTGAGATTTTAACCTTTCAGCGGCAATCTTAATTGCCTTCTGCCAGGTAACAGGTTTTAATTTGCCTTTGGAGTTTCTGGCCAGAGGTTTCGTTAATCGATCTTCGCTGTCAGTGAAATGATGAGCAAAACGACCTTTATCACAAATCCAGAGTTCATTGACCCATTCATTCTGGCGGGGCATCACCCGTTGAATTTTACTCCGTCCGGTTTTAGGATCCAGCCGGGTATTGAGGGTGATATTACAGCCCACCGGGCAGTGGGAACAAATTGATGGGCTGGCATTCATTTCCCAGATACGGGCTTCAAACCGGAAATCTTTGGTCGTCAATGCGCCCACTGGACATAAATCGGTGGTATTCCCTGACCAATAACTATCAAAGGATGGATTGGAATAGGATACGATCTCTGTTTTCCGACCACGGTTATAAAACGCCAAAACCGGATCAGCTGCGATTTCTTCCTGGAATCGAACACACCTGCCGCACTGGATGCAGCGCTCCTGATCAAGAGTTATCAAATCTCCCAGGGGAAGGTGTTTGCCCAGATGGATCTTTTCATCCAAGGAGAAGCGGCTCTCGCCCAAACCATATTCAAAGGTCAATTCCTGCAGGGAACATTCGCCGCCTTTATCACAAACAGGACAATCCAGGGGATGGGAAGTGAGAAGAAATTCTAAAATGTCTTCCCTGGCTTTGGTCACTTTCTCATTGGCAGTACGGATCACCATGCCTTCAGCAACTGGCACAGTACAGGCAGTCTCTAGATTTCCAGAATAGAAGATCTGAGGTGTGCCGTCAGCTTCGAGCAGCAGCTCTCCCGTACTCCTGTCCCGCCGAGTCCGTCCGATTTCTACCAGGCATATCCGGCAAGCGCCCACCGGTTCCAATTTGGGATGGTAGCAGAAGACCGAAATATTAATTCCTACCGATTTGGCAGCATCGACAACATTTGTACCCTGCTTTACTATGGCTTGCTGGTTGTCGATCGTTAACGTGATTTTTTCACTCATAACCTATCCGTAGTAACTACCCCTAATCCGACTCGTTTGGTTCTCTGCCAAAATCCTCCGGGAAACGGTCAATGCTGGTCAGCACACCCATCACCGAGAACTCTCCCAGAGCGCACAGACATTTGCCCTTAATATTCGAAGCTACATCGTACAAAAGCTGGATTTGTTCTTCTGTCTCTTCCCCTGAATAAATTTGCCGGGTGAGATGACTCATCCAGTAAGTACCTTCCCGGCAGGGAGTGCATTTTCCGCACGATTCGTGATTAAAGAAATCAACCGTTTTTTTAATCACCCATTCCATGCTGATGGTTTCATCTATTACAATCACGGAACCTGATCCAAGATCCGATCCCAACTTCCGGATAGAGGCATACTCCAAGGGTGTATCCAATACTTTATCATTGGCTCTCAGAATCGCCGATGAAGCTCCAGCCGGCATGATTGCCTTAATCTGGGCATCATTAAGGATTCCACCACCATGTTCAAATATCAACTCGCGGTAAGTAGAACCAAAAGGCAGTTCATAGTTTCCTGGTTTTTTCACCCGGCCGGAAAGCGAGAAAACTTTTACGCCAGCCGAATCTTCCGTTCCCAAATTGCGGTACCAATCCGCACCTTTTTCCAGGATCAGAGGGATATTGGTGAAGGTTTCTACATTATTAATTACCGTTGGTTTGCCGTACAGGCCATATGACGGCGGGAACGGCGGGCGGAGACGGGGCTGTCCTCGTTTACCTTCCAGAGATTCCAGCAAAGCAGTTTCCTCACCACAGATATAAGCACCCGCTCCCAGATGGGTGTGGATCTTTAAACTGTAATCTGTGCCAAACAGGTTTTCGCCCAACAAACCTTCTTTTTCCAATTCATTTATCTTTCCGTCCAGGAATTCCGCCAGCTGCCAGAACTCTCCCCGAAGATAGATATAAGTCAATTGAGCGCCAACCGCATACGAGCCGATTGCCACCCCTTCAAGGAACTGCAGCGGGTTTTCTTCAATAATTTCGCGATCCTTAAATGTGCCTGGTTCTGACTCGTCCGCGTTGGCGACAACATAATGCGGCCAACTGCCCTGATCCATAAAAGACCATTTCAGCCCGGTTGGGAATCCCGCACCGCCCCGACCACGCAGGCCTGAGGCTTTTACAATATCGGTCACCTGACCTGGATCCAGGCTGGTAACCGCCTTCTTAAAGGCTTCAAACCCACCCTGATCTTGATAAACTTTGAGATCTTTAATATTAGGGATATCGCGGTGGCGGAGGAGCACGTATTTGCTCATCTAGTCTCCTCCTGTTCTGGGGCGCCGCTCTCACGCCATCCCTCGATCATCTCTAATGTATTTTCAACACTGCAGTTTTCGTGATAGGAAATTCCGTCTTTTCCCTGCAGTTGGTACATAGGCGCTTTATCGCAAGCTGCCAGGCATTTTACTTCCTCTACTGTCACCAAACCATCTTGGGTGGTTTCTCCTGGTTTGATCTCCAGCGCTTCACACAAACCGATCAAGAAATCCTCAGATCCCCGCAACGCACAGCACAAATCTGTGCAAACCTGAATGCGGTAGCTGCCCGCTTTGCCATCATGAAACAAGGTATAAAAACCCACCAGGGAAGCTACCTCAGTCTCCTGAATATTAAGGATCTGACCAATTTCAGATAGAGCCTGTTCCCTGATGTATCCTTCTTTTCGTTGAGCCAAGAATAGAAGCGGCATTACAGCCGATCTCTTCTGTTCAGACGGATATTTTGCCAGAATCTTTTTAATCTCTTTAGGGTACTTGGACAATAAGTCGTTCACCGGTCAATATCTCCCAGTACAATGTCTAAGCTTCCAATAATAGCGACCAGATCTGCCACCAGGTGACCTTCTGCCAGGATCGGTATAGCCTGCAAGTTGGCGAATGAAGGTGTTCTCCAATGTGCACGATAGGGTTTCGGTCCTCCATCCGATTCCAACAAGACTCCCAGTTCACCTCGCGGAGAAGACACAGGCACGTATACAGCACCTTCCGGTGCGTCAAATCCCTCGGTCCAAAGTTTAAAATGATGGATCAAGGCTTCCATGCTGGTTCCTAATTCTGACCGCGGCGGAGGAACAAATTTCCGGTTATCGCTGCGTATGGGACCGGAAGGAAGTTTATCTAAAACCTGTTGAATAATCCGCAATGATTCCCTCATCTCCTGGATACGGATAATATAGCGGCTGAATACATCCCCATCTTTACCGAGCGGTACATCAAATTCGTACTTCTCATAACCAGAGTAGGGTTTTACTTTCCTGAGATCATAATCCACGCCAGAACCCCGCAGGCTAGGACCGGTCATTCCCCACCGGACAGCTTCCTTGCCGCTGATAGCAGCAATCCCTTTCGTGCGGTCTACGAAGAGTGGATTTTTGGTCAACAAATCCTCATACATTTTGATCCGTTTGGGAAAGTGTCCTAAAAAGTCACGCACAGCATCTTCAAACTCGTCTGGCGGCTCTCGCCAGAGTCCTCCCGGGCGGATATAGGTGGTCATCATTCGCTGACCGGAAACCAGCTCAAAGATATCCAGGATGAGTTCTCTCTCCCGGAAGCAGTACAGGAATACGGATTGAGCAGCCAGGTCCAATGCCTGGGTAGCCAACCAGACCAGATGGGAGGCAATGCGCTGCAGTTCTGCTAGAATGACCCGGATCGCCTGGGCACGAGGTGGCACATCCAGTTCAACAAGCTTCTCAACCGCAAGACAATAAACCAGGTTATTTCCAACCGTATTTAAGTAATCCATCCGGTCGGTAAGAACTTCTGCTTGCTGATAAGTTATTCCCTCCATGGATTTTTCAATCCCGGTGTGGAGATAGCCAATATCCGGGATGCAGGTAATAATTGTTTCCCCATCCAGCTCCAACAGTAAACGCAGCACACCATGTGTGCTGGGATGCTGAGGACCCATGTTCAAGAGTATAGTCTCACCGGTCACAGCCCGGTCTGAAACCAGGTTCTTGATTTCATCCAGAGTCACTGACGTTACTTCATGATGGATGGGCATACATGTCCTCTTTACTCATTACCCTTTTAATCCTCTGCCCGTGGTTTTCCGCGATCAATTTCGTCATAGTTAAAAGTGAAGCAGGTTTCTTCCACCTTGATAGGGACATCCTTCCTAAGGGGATGCCCCTCCCATCCCTTAGGCAGCAGCAGCCGCCTCAGGTCTGGGTGCCCTTCAAAACGAATTCCAAAAAGGTCCCAGATTTCTCTTTCATACCAATTGGCATTAGGGTAAATCGATACAATAGATGAAGTATTGGGATCATCTTCTGAAATCGATGTTCTTAAAAATATCCGCTCATCATGCTGTCGGGAATGCAGTTGATACACCAGTTGAAAACGGGGTTCCTTACGGCGCCAATAATCTACAACAGTTTCATCTACCAGGACTTCAAAGGAAAAATCATCCCGAAGAATTTGGCAGGCTTCCAGGATGAATTCTTTATTAAACAGCAGGGTGATATGGTCCCGAAAAGAGCTCAGTTCCGCGCGATATTTTTTTTGAATTAAATCTGCTGGCGTTTGAAGATGATTATTCATGCCAACTCCGGGCTTCTAGGCCCACTCGGTGATGCCTTCCTGTTGAACTTTGTCATAGAGGACAAGGATGCCATGGATTAACGCTTCAGGACGGGGAGGACAGCCTGCAACATAAACATCAACCGGGAGAACTTCATCCACTCCCTGGAGGATGGCATAATTGTTAAACACGCCGCCATTGGACGCACAGTCCCCCATTGCGATCACCCATTTTGGCGCGGGCATCTGATCATACAGCCTTCTTAAGACCGGGGCCATTTTATTGGTGACCCTTCCGGCAACAATTAACAAATCAGATTGGCGGGGGCTGGCCCGCATCAGCTCCATCCCGAAACGGCTCATGTCATAGTGAGAAGATTGGGCAGCCATCATCTCGATCGCGCAGCAAGCCAATCCTGACAAAAGCGGCCACATGGCCCGGGTGCGGCTCCAATTGACAACGTTTTCCAGGGTAGTGGTAACGAAACCAAGATTTCCCGCTTTTTCCTCTAATCCCATTCCAGGGCTCCTTTTTTCCAGGCATACACATAACCCACCAGTAAGATGAGGATAAAGACCAGCATTTCAATCAAACCAAACAAACCCAGGTGTTGTTTAAACACAACAGCCCAGGGTAGGAAAAAGATCACTTCGATATCAAAGAGGATAAACAAGACCGCAATTAAATAGAAACGTACCGACATCTGCCGTGTACCAGGACCAATGGGATCCATACCGGATTCGTAAGCCATGCCTTTGGCTTCTGTTGGCCGTTTGGGACCAAACAAATGCCCCAGGATAATTACTAGTAAAGCTAGACATGTGGATAAAAAAACGAGTATGGCGATTGGGATATAATCGACAATCATGTAGTGTCTCGCCCTTTGCGGATTGGGTATTATTTATTCTGTGAATTATAACACAATAGCAACGTTGACACCGCGGGGCATTGTCAGGACCTTGTTACCACAGCTCAATTGGAT
Organism: uncultured Anaerolineales bacterium; assembly: GCA_964532455.1. Lineage (GTDB taxonomy): Bacteria > Chloroflexota > Anaerolineae > Anaerolineales > UBA11858 > B10-G9. The sequence goes on along the minus strand of CAZHHT010000083.1, from coordinate 1,326 downwards.
ATCAAGGAAAACAAAAATTGGCGATTAATCCTGGGAAAACCGATCCAACCAGTAGTCAACTTCAAGTTTGGATTGATCAGGAGTCTCGTTTTTATCCCCCTCCTGCTGGATCCCAGACAGCTGCTCCCGCAGTATCCCGGCAAATTTCGGGGCGGTGAGGACACTGCTCTGATAACTTCTGGCTTCCACTAGAATCTCACGATCAGAACTCACAACTGTCCAGTTTTTAGCTTCATTTCCCAATTGGGATAAACGTGCCTTGATAGCATCATCTGCTGTGGAAGTTTGCCGCACAAAAACAGCCTTCACTAAACCATGGTTTTGGCTGCGAGCCTGGGTGGTTTGAGCATGATCAAAGTACACTTCTATTGTTGACCGGCGTTTATTCGCAAACCTCTGTAAAATTTGGATGAGTGCGATTTCATCATCCAGGTCTGATAAATTGATACCAGGTATGTGCGGAACTAAATTATGACCGTCTATGAGATATGGCATAAGCTCATTGTTGACCGGGAAATCTATCTAAATTTTCCTGTTGTTAACCCATTAATATGCTATGATGGAGTACAGTTCAGTCCATTATACCAAAGGTGATTCTGATCATGAATCAAGCTAAAAAACTGACCTTTTATGTTATCTTGAATATCGTTGTTTCCGCAGTGACCATTCTGATCGTTCTATTTTTATGGGAAAATACTCGGTTGAAGAATCTCTTGTTTGACATGCCGGATCAAGCTGTTGAACAATCCCTACCTGCCTCTTCCCTGGATGCCTCAGAAGAAGCGTCCGATCTGATAATTGAAATCGGGAAAGTCGGCGGTGTAGGAAACCTGGCAACGGAATATGTCCGGTTAGTACGACTCGGGACCAATGCCGAAGACACCATCTCACTCCAGGACTGGCGGATCAAAGATGAGAGTAACCAGGAATTTTCCATCCTGGAACAATCTGGATTAGAGAGTTTGGAACTCCACAGTCAGGGCGCAGTGAATATCTATACAAAAGCCGGGGATTCAAATCCAATTGAGCTGTACCTGGGTTTATCAGATCCGATCTGGCAGCCCGGGGAGACGGTTACTTTGATTGACCCTCAGGGCGAAATTCATGATACTTATTTGATTCCTTAGTTACAAAAAGCTCCCGGAGTTTTTATTATCACGGTGTTTGTTAAATCGCTAGAGAAAACAAAAAAGGGCTGTCATTTTTTGACAGCCCTTTGCTTCTAATTTACTCAGATCAAGCACTTACCCGCGGGCGGAATTTATACCCGTATACCAGCAGCCCCCGTTCATCTCCGTCAGATCGGAGTTTTCGGGTAATCATCTC
>CAZHHT010000082.1:0-13993 GCA_964532455.1 uncultured Anaerolineales bacterium | reverse complement strand
ATTTCAGCGGTAACCGCTGCTGCTTCTCCAATTTCCATCCAGTGTTCAACGGCAAACTGGAGCACCACAACACCACAGGTGGGTAGATTTCCCAGGTCGAGATCTGACAAACTATTCACCAGGTAGGTCATACTGGGGTTGTGCCCAAAAAGCATCAACCCATCAAGATAATCCTCCTGGCCCTGGATGATGTCCAGCATATCCTCCACAGTCGCATGGTAGAGCGCTTCATCCACTACAATTTCATCCCAGGGAAGTCCCATTTCCTGAGAGATCAGCTCAGCTGTTGTCAATGCTCTAACAGCAGAACTGGAAATGACCCGGTCCACTGGTGGTCCCCAATCAGCTAACCGGGCACCCATCCTCGGGGCATCCCGCAGTCCTCTTTTACTTAACGAACGTTCATGGTCAGGTAAACCGGGATTATCCCAGCTGGATTTTGCATGTCTGACAATCACTAAGGTTTTCATGAGATTCAGTAATTTAATTTCTGGTATTTCTAGTAATAATCACCGATGTCGGTGAATTATTTAACTCTAGAGAGGTAACACAAGATTCTCTGTTCCTGATTTCTTTCCTGTTTTCTCTGAACGGATCGACAGGATTAAAGTTCATAATAATTAGCTGACGCTTGAGCACTTACCCTATGCAGGATATCTGTGAGCTGCTGGTTGATCTCCGATAAATCCTGGAGATTCTTTGAAACAGTTACTAAATTTCCAATCTGGATGTGTACTTTACTGAAAGGAAAAGGCAGTGTATAGCGGTCCCAACGTGGAACATGATAAGCATGCCGGCAGTAACAACCAAAGGGAAGAATAGCAGCTCCGGTTTTCTTCGCCAGAAAAGACAACCCGGGCTTTACAAAATATGCTGGACCTGCAGGACCATCCGGGTGGATTAACATATTTTTCCCAGTTGATATTTTCCGCACTAAACTAACCAATTTCCGTCCCGTCCCAAGAGTAGAATCACCCGAAAGATTCAACGGGATAGAATCAACACCAAGTTTCCGCCCGAAAACTTCCAAAGTGTCCCCCCGATGATCATCTGGTCTGATTCCTATAAAAGAACTTGGATCCATTTTTTTTCTCAGATAACCAGCAATAATCATTGTCATACCATGCCAACTGGTTACAATAATGGGTTTTTCTTTATCCAGGGCAGACTCTAACTGTTCAATCCCGCTGACTCGAAATCGGCAGGTCCGGTATACCAGAACAGAAAATAGATAAAGTATGGTACCGCTAATTTTTGCAATCAAGTAAACTCTCCAGCAGGAAAAACGGTCAGAGGGCTGGCGAACCTTGGGAGTTCCTTATATAGAGGGACCGACCTATGGATACCGCTAGACTGCCCAAACAAAATATTAGTAAGGATGTAAAGGGTGATACGAATGCCAGCGTCAGAAACCCAATTAATAAATACACCGCAAAATGGATCTTAGATGGAAAAAGCCAAAATATAGAAGGGAGACAAATCTTGCTTGCCATCAAGTAACTCAATACCAGGAGCAGCACAATATATAAGCCATTTGGTAAAGAATAGTTCGAATATGAAAGATCAGATAGTACAGCCAGGGAAAGAGTTATCCCTGCCTGAGTGATCGACAATCCCAGAGAGTCATCGTAGCTGCTAGTTTTGGGAGGCTGGAGATTAAATCGGGCAAGTCTGAAAGCACCCGCCCAGGCGGAGAGGATCAAGAGAGGAAAAATCCAATAACTGGCAAATCCCCGGGCGTTAAGGTGGTGGAAGACGAGTAATAACGGAGCAACTCCAAAACTAACCATGTCAGTTAAAGAATCCAACTGTAAACCGAGGTTCGTCTCCTCGTTTAATTTGCGGGCAGAAAAACCATCCAGACTATCAAGAATTAAACTTATCAGAATAAGCAGCCCAGCCTGGAAAAGGTATTCCTGATTGGTTAATATTATCGAACCCAAACCGCACGCCAGGGACAAATAGGTCAAAGAATTAGGTATATAGTGGCGGATTTTATTGTTCATATTGAATATTCGTTTCCTTCATCTCCGCGACTGGCGTCAGTCCACCTTTAACTTTTTCCCCCACCGAACACAACACCTTGGCACCAGTGGGCAAGAATAATTCAACCCGGGATCCAAATTTAATTAAACCGTATCGCTGACCAGATTGGATTTGATCTCCAGGTCCTGTATAATTAATACACTTTCGGGCTAATATACCTGAAATTTGTTTAACCATAATCATCCCATATTTTGTCTTGATTCCCATTACGATCTGATCGTTCTCTAGAGATGCTGCAGGACTGTAGGCAGGATGATTCTTTCCCTTTTGGTGAGTAACAAAATCAACTTCGCCTTTTAGAGGTACGCGCTGTACATGAACATCAAATATTGATAAAAATATCCCAATTCGAATAAAGTCGATATCTAGATATTCTTTTTCTCTGAATGATGCAATATCCGTTACAACGCCATCTCCCGGGCTCACGGCAACATTGGGTAAATGTTGATATTCCCGGTCGGGATCCCGGAAAAAGTATAGGACCAAACCCCAGATCACTGTACAAAATACAAAGATCACTATGGTGAGCACCCGCGGTGCATACATTACCCCAATCAATGCGAGTAAAACAATAAAAGTGGGAACTACAATGAACCCCTCTCGATATTTATTAAATGCCCAGCCGGGAACACGAATGTCTGGTTTCAAGGGATTTCCTAGTGGCACAAATTAAATCTAAGATAGCAACTCAAGTATACTGGATTTTTTATAAGCTGAGCAAACTTTTACTGAGTCGGCTTTATTTCAAGGATTACCAACTCCGGGCGGCACAGGAAGCGCATCCGCGGTGCAGCGCCCCGTTCCAACCCGATCCCGCGGGAGACCAGCAGGTATTGATCCGGTTTTATTTCGGTTAAACCTGCCGCCCAACTCCTAGGGACTAGAGAAAGTGTTAATAAAGGACCAATCCCTGGCAGCTGGAACTGACCACCGTGGGTATGACCCGCAAAAAGCAGGTCGGCATCTATCTCCCCTAGGCTGTAATTAGGAGAATGTCCCAATACGATATGATATTTTTCAGAACCCGGGATAACCAAATTCGGATTCTCTGAATCCAACCAGCTAACTCCGGTCAGAGTAAATAATCCCAAATCAAGGGTTCCTGTTGTATTAAAGGTCCTGACGTCGAGTTCCTGAAAAATTTCCGTCCAATTATTGTGTTCCACATTGCCCCGCACAGCATAGATTCCCAGTGGGGGTTTCAACCCAATATCTTTAAAAATATTTCTAAGTTCAAGAACCGCTGCACGGTAAGTGTCCTGATCATAGATCTGCAGATAATCACCTGCCAATAACACCAAATCTGGGTTTTCAGCCGCAGTTATTTCCAGGACCCGGGCTTCATATGGACCGGGGTTGTCGGTCTGAATATCAGCCAGTACTGCCACTTTAATGGATTGTTCTAATTTTGTTGAATAGATTGTAGTATGGGAAACTTCCAGCCTTCGTGGTTCGATCAGGAAAGCATCTCCGGCCACTCCGAGGATTATAAGAACCAAAATCACTAGGGCATAAAAGAATAGGCGTGATTTATCAAATAGCATAACTCCTGCGGCAATAAGATATAACGGAAAATGCATAAATATTCCCCAAGCAAGGAGCTGCAGACGGCCAAATCCATCAACCGGATACAAAATAGCGCCGAGGACTAAGATAACGACCTGAAATACACCCAGCAGAATCGTCCGCTCAATTATGCGCTCATCTTTTATCCGATAGAGATAAACTACAAAAATGACTGTGAACAAACCCACCATTGAATTATAAAAAATAAGGGCTTGGATCATTAATTTTCCTCTTCAGCCCGGTGAGACTGAACATTAAAAAGCTGGAAGCTGCCTTGAACCGCCGGCCCGATCAGCAGCGCGAACAAGAGCGTACCGATTCCCACCGGTCCATCCAGAATCCAGCCTAAAAGCACAACCAGCACCTCAATCACAACCCGGGATAGACGAATACTTCTGCCCGATACCCGCGAGACTGCCAGCATGAGAGAGTCCCGGGGACCTGCTCCAGCATTTACGCCGATATAAACCGCCGTGGCAATGCCGGAGAGCAAGATTGAGATCAGAAGACCCGCTGTTTGTAAAACAAGGTTACCTTCCAGGGGAGGGATCAAGGTTAAGAAAAGATCCAGCCAAGGCCCTATAAACAGAATGTTGGCCACAGTCCCCCAGCCAATTTGCTCTTTCAGCGCAACTGCTCCCATCAGTACCACTAACCCGGACAGTACCACCATAGTTCCAGGAGTGGTACCAGTCAGATCAGCGAGAGCGACTGCTAATACTGCCCAGGGACCTGTGCCAAGTTTTGCCTGGATTATCAATGCGATCGCCAAGCCGTATATAGCAAATCCGATTTGGGCAACTAAAAAGTCACGGGGAAAAGATTTCCATTGAATAGATTTAAACATAGGGAGCATCTTACCATATTCTTCCCCTTGGGATGAGTTTCTGTGATTCGAACAATGCCGACTAAAATCGTAGCAGGAGCCTTTCTGAGCATCCCTCTCCAGGGAACCTTAACTGTAATACGATTGATTGGTTTTCCTCGAAGATATCAGCGTCGATGCAGGTCGACACTCGGCGACAGCCCTATCTGAGACTTCAGTCTCTGAATGCTCAGATGGGCAGAAGAAGGTAGACTGAAACAGGTTTATTACTCTAGATCCCTGATAATAATTAAAACTAAATAACTTACATCGCGATTCATTCTTCAATTCTCAGTATAAACTCCCTGACGCGATTCTTTAAGAAGATAAGGAGATTGCCACACCTGTCCTGAGTTTACCGAAGGGCCTACTTCGTTCACTCGCATTGAGATCTTGTATTTACTGAAAATGGATAGAAACCTTAGTTCTAAACTGTCCCATTGGAAACTTGGTCTTACTATGGATCCTTCGCTGCGCTCAGGATGACAATAGAGTGAGGATTTACTGAAATCTACTTACAGATCACTACTTACTGCCTACCGGTCACTGGTTTACCGTATACTGGAAGCACCTCTGGAAGGCCCGGGCGGTAGCATCTTCAGTGATCCAGCGGACCTGTTTGATACAGGATTTTTTACTCTGCCGCTGCTTTTTCTCTAAGGTTCCCAGCAGCTGCCCAAGCGCCAGAATAGTGTCCGTTGATACACCTAACTGATGAAGCTCCCCTGCCAGTGAGCGGAGGTTTATTGTCTGCACTTCGGCATCTTGAAATGCTCCGAATGCATCCTGGACAGTTTTTAACCCGGTTCGCAGAGTGAAGAACTCTTCATTTTCAACTACAGGGCGGAAGAACTCCATCAAGTAGCGCAGCCTTTTTATCGTAATCCGATAGTTATGAAAAGCCTCTGCGGGGGTTTTTTTAGTCAGTTTTCTCCCTTTCGTACGCACTCGCTGGTAACGTTTGGCAATCCTGCGGCAGCCGTATTCTTTGGCGGGTTCCAGGGAGAGAGTAAAACCATCCAGTAGGTCACTTTCCAGAAGCTCAGACCAACCGCTTATTGTTTTTCCCAATCGATCTGAGCGTAAGTTTTTCACCAACTTTCTCTGGGCAACCTCGCGTTTACTCTGCAGCAGTGTTCGTAATGGCTTAAGATGGGTTTGCCAGGTTTTTGGAATTTGCTGTTGATAAATGGGGAAATGCTGCAATCCCACATCGAGGTCTCTGACCTCCCCGGTGAATTGATGAATCCAGTGAAATAACTCCTGATATTCCGCCAGGGTATCTTTAGGGAAGAGGGACTTAAATTCAATCAACGCAGCGCGTGACCGTCGGTTTGCCACCCGCAAATCATGCAGGTGAATGGGATCCTTTCCTTCAATGCAACCGTCCAGGTGAGCCTGGATAGCATGCAATTGAGTTAGAAAAACTCCCCGGGCAATTTCAGAAACAGATAGTTGGGCCATATTAGGTCAGGATTACAGACGTCAAAATCAACTGACAAGCAGGAAAACGATAGTCAAATATCAGATTGATATCGCTTCAACTTCCAACAAATAAAACTGCTAGCCTGCGATCTGCAGGTGATTAAACCTCGCTGCAGACGGACCAAGATAGTTGGAGTAAAAACCAGTTTCAGATGACCAGGTTACATCCGCCAGGGCATCCAGTAGATTACCGAGTAATAATCCGCCCTTAAATGGCTTCCGATCCTTACCATCCACCAGGTAACCAAGACGGATTTCGCAGGCAAAGTCACCGGTGACCGGGTTGGGGTTAAACCAGGAGAATTCAGCAATTTCAATATGAGGTTCCCTGGTTAACTCCTCTATGGGGGTTTTTCCTGGTTTCAATTCAAGGTTGCCGAATTCGCCGGTTGCCGGGATATCCAGATAAGAAGCAAAACGCTTGTCAGCAATAAAAGCTTCCAATTTGTTTTCCTGAATAAGGGCTATCCGCTGGGCTGGGATCCCTTCTGCATCGAAGGCGTTGGAATGCATGCCGTAGGGAAGCTGCCGGTTGGCCCAGATGTTAAAAGAATCCCCTTTGATATCACCACGGAAGATTGACTTACCTATCTTCCAGGGAGTTTCTCCACTGTATTTCATTTCTCCTGTTGAGAGGGTCTGAATCAAACTTCCGGAAAGAACCTCGCCTGCTACCATAGAAGCCAGCGAACCGCCCTGCACAATAACAGGTCCGGTTTGAGATGGCGGTCCTTCAGCCAGCAGTAGGTCAGATGTGTATTGAGCTCGCCTGGTTGCCTCTTCCTCAAGGTTAAGATCCGCTATCCTGCGCTGATAAATCTCCGTGAAGGTTTCAACTTCTTCTTCACCCTCACCTGCAAGATAAACCCACTGTAAGTAAATCTCAGTTGCATTCTGTTGGGCATTTATGCCTTTACTGCTGACAAGATGGGTGGTCTTTTCCTGACCAAAACACTCTGCTGCAGTTAGCCGTACATGTGGGTAGGAAGCTGTTTGCTCTTTAAGAGAAACTAAAACCTTCTTTATAGATCCAGGGGGATCTTTTAGATATTCCTGATCAGCTAATTCCACATCAGGCAGGGAGGCCGGTTCCGGAAAATCATAGGGCTCGTTATGAACCAGCTGGGCTGTCAATACAGCCTGTTCCAGAGTTTGATTGATCTCACCTCCTGGCAGGATTGTCACCGTACCTACACCGCTGCTGGGTTTTCTTTCCGCATCAAGCGAGTCACAAAGTATATCAATCGTATAATGCTCAGAGGAAATCTGTCGGACAGCTTCTGTTGTTTTCGCTAAATCATACTGTTGTGAGCCCCTGGTTATTACATGACGCACGTTCCAGGCCTTTATCTCAGGATTATTTTTCAGGGATTGTTTGATTTCTTCTAACATCAGCCTAACCTCACTTTCATTAGCAGATGGGGACCTCCATCGGTAACCGGTACCACTTCCTTGGTACCTTTTCCGCAGTAACCACCGCTTAAATTAAAATCACTCGAAACAGCGCTTACACTGGATAAAACATCAGGGACATACCCGGTAAGGCCGATGGAAGAAAACATGTTATCAGTTATTTTCCCGCCTCTGATCTCAAAACCATAGTGGCAGGAAACCTGAATGCCCCACCCTTTTGGATCCTCCATGCCGGATGACATCTTAGGCAAATAAATACCATTTTCAACCTGACTGATTAAATCTTCCAGCGGGGTGTCCCCGGACCCAAAAAATGTATTGCTCATCCTGGGATATACCTTTCGGGAAAAATCCTGCCGGCGTCCATTCGGAGAGCGAGGGATACCTAATACTGTAGCAGAATAGAGATCAGTTAACCCCCGTTCAAAAATTCCATTCTTTACAATTTGAGTTGATACAGCTTGTACGCCTTCGTCATCAAAAAAATAGGAGCCAAATGCACCAGGCATACTGGGGTCATCATAAATATTCACCAAATCTGAACCTACTCTGCGGCCGATATAATTGGCAGCTTTGGCTCGTTCCTTCAGGAACATATCTGTTTCCACACCATGTCCAAAAGATTCGTGGCAGATCACACCAGAGACACCGGGCGCTGTTACAACCGTATATTCTCCCGGTTCAATCCGGTCTGCCTCAAGTAATTTAATCGCATTCTTTACTACGGTCTCCAATTCTTCATCGGTAAAGGTCAGGATCTCCAGTCCGGCGGTTCCGCACTTGGAAACCCAGTCAAATACAACTCCCTTATCGCCCATTACAGTTACCATGATTGACATATGGACGCGCTGGACATCCTGAGATAAATTCGCGGTACGATTCCGGAATATCGATTTCTCCCTGAATTCTACATAGCTGATCCGGGCATTGACAATTCTGGAATCGATTTTATTCACCCGCCGGTTCATTTCCCGCAAATACTCCAATTTTTCACTGGTTGGGACTTGAGCAGGATCGTTCTCCATTGTGGTTTGGTAATCATGTTTCCGCTCCAATCCCGGATCTATCGATCCATTTTTAGTAAAACTGGAGTCCCGGAGTAAATCTTTGGCTCCTTGAAGAAGATCGTTTTTATCAAATCCTCCAATTGCTCTCTCCCTCAGTGTATGACCATCAAAGGCTGTCAGGATGGCTCCCGCTGTCGGATCTCCAATAATCACCCGTTCCTGTTTGTTATCAACAAGGTATTTGACTGTTTCCCGGGAAGACAGGACTGCAGCGCCATAGGGCGCTGTAGACTCCAGGGTGGAAACAACATCCCCTAAAAAGGGACGCAGCAGATTCATTTCCGGTTTGAGATTGTTATTTTTCATCCTTCCTCCACTGTTTCTGCTTATCCTTCAGCAGTGTTAACTCCATTTTTCAGAGTAAATTTCCTTCCACAAGTTCAAGGTTTAGACAGCTGAGCTTTGATGATCAAAGACTAAAAGCCCACTCCCCATCCCGCATTACAGGCTCTGCATCTCCATCCGGTAGCAACCCATCGATATTCATCTCTCCTGAGCCAATCATAAAATCTTCATGGATAAGGCTAATATTACCTCCCCTGGCATTAAACTCCTCAGTGGACAGCTTTTCGCCCCCCTCAATGCTGAACTGGTATGCGCTTCCCAGGGCAAGATGACAGGAAGCATTTTCATCCAGCAGCGTATTATAGAACAGCAGGCCGGATTGAGAAATCGGAGAGCTGTTGGGAACCAAAGCAACTTCCCCTAGCATGTTGGCATTTGGGTCAACCTTCAACAAATTTTCCAGTACTTGTTCTCCCTGTTCCGCAGAGAAATCAACCACTTTCCCTTCCTTAAAGGTCAGACTGAAGTTATTGATAACATTGCCTGAATACGCCAGCGGGCGGGAGGAGCTTACAGTGCCTTCCGTGAGATGCCGATCAGGAAGGGTGAAGACCTCTTCTGTAGGCACATTGGCCGTAAACGGAATGCCGCTCTGTGTTTTAAATCCAGCGGATCTCCACACATGGCCTTCGGGCAAACCAATTCGAAGATCAGTTCCGGGGGCAGTGTAATGGAGTCCTTGATAGGCTTTCTGATTGAGGTATTCACTTCGTTTACCCAATTTGATGATATGAGCTTGCCAGGCGGCAATGGGATCTTCTTCATAAACTCTGCAAATTTTAAACAAGGCATCCCATAAAGCGGGTTCCTGTTCTGCTGCTGGTAGATCTGGAAATACTTTCCTGGCCCAACCGGCTATCGGGATGGATAATACTGTCCAATTCATGGTGTTTTTTCCGATAAGTGTGCTGATCGGTTTCCAGTATTTCCGGATGGCTGTTTGCTGCTGGCTGAGCAAGTCAGGGTCCTGACCTTCCATTAAATCAGGGTCAAAAGCTGAAATTGATAGCATAGCGCCTCCATTTTCAACCACTTCCAAAATACCTTTTGACTGCCAGGCGGGGAATTCCTCAAAGGAATCCCTGGGTGCGTGTTTAAACCGGATCAAGTTAATATCATCGTCCCGCCAGAGCACATCAACCAGCGGGGCACCAGCCTGGTAAGCGCTGGTTACAATTTCCCGGATCAGGGGAGCGGTTTGAATCGGCACACCACCGTATTTCAGGGATTGTAAAATCAACCTTTGGCCAGGCTGCAAATTCAATCCCACTTTGACAGCCAGGTTAGCATATTTTTTAAGATTGGTTTGGAAATTTGTATCCATGGATCTGCTCTCCAGTTTAGTTGGTTTGTCTCTTTAACATGGCAAATTGGCTTTAATCAAATTGAATTAATTAATAGCCATTCATTCTGGATTTTACCATCTAGAATAATAAGTTATCAGGTAAAAGAAAGATGGACGAGTGTCCTACAAGAACCCTGATTAAATCCACAACACCTAAGAACCATCACTCTGGGTTTACTTCCTCTAAGTGGCTTGTTCGATGATCCCTAAAAAGTTATCCGCAGAAAGGCTGGCGCCGCCCACCAGCGCCCCGTCAATTTCTGACTGACTGAAAAACCCATGCGCATTTCCCGGGTTAACAGATCCACCGTAAAGGATCCGTATCTTTTGAGAAATTGTTTCCCCCCACAATCCTGATAAAGTTGGCCGGATGACTCCATCGATTAAATCCGCAGTTTCAGCAGCTGAAGCAGAACGCCCGCTGCCGATTGCCCAAATTGGCTCATAAGCAATCACCATCAGGTCAGGATCGGGAAGACGAACTTCCTTTAACCCTGCCTGCAGCTGACCGGCAATCACACTTGCCGCCTGCCCACTTTCCCGTTCTTCCAGCTGTTCGCCTACGCAGAGCACGGGGATCATGCCTGCATTCAGCGCTGCCTTCAGCTTAAGGTTGATCAACTCATCAGTTTCACCATAGAAGGCTCTTCTTTCACTGTGACCCAGGATGACATGAGTGCAGAACTCTGCCGCCATATCCGCAGAGATTTCTCCGGTAAAAGGGCCAGCCTTGTGTTCGGAAATATTCTGGGCTCCCAGCAAAATCGGGGAGCTGACCAATAATTTATTCAGTTGAGACAAGGAAGTAAATGGAGGACAGATTAAAACCTCCACGTCGGTCATCGATTTTATACCCTGGATTAACTTCCTCACCAAGGAAATCGCTTCCGATTCAGTTTTATTCATTTTCCAGTTGCCAGCAATCAAGGGTTTGCGCATTCCAGTCACTCCCAACCTTCAATATGCAGTGAATCCACAATGCCGACAATCACTGAGATTACGCAGCCGTCCGGATTATCCAGAATCTGGCGGGCACCATTTCCTTCCCTGTTCACCAGTACAGTATCCCCCACTCCTGCCTGTGAATTATCCAGGGCGATAAAATCTCCCTCTGGCGGATTATCCGGCAGGGTCAGAGGCTGGACAACCAGCAGTCGGCGGTTTTTATAATGTGGGTGACTAATGGTAGTCACCACGGTTCCGGTCACTTTGCCTAGTATCATATCAGGTATATTTTTTTGACCCTTTTTTGAGAGTGAAGTCAAATTGATCATCTGGATAGACTACCAGCTCATCGACTATCCCAATCAGCGCCAGATCTACCGGGACAAAAGTATGAACCTGCATCGCCAGGGCAGCTTCCCGGGAGCGGACCATCACACACAGGTCTCCCGGACCTGCCTGAACCACATCCACCGCTACCCGCAGCGGACCTGTAGGTTCCAGATGTTTATTCAACGGTTCCACAACCAGCAGCTTCATCCCTGTAAGATCAGGGTATTTTATTGTGGCAACCGCGGTTCCTCGAACGCGACCAAAGAGCATTTCAGCTTCCTCCCACACTTTTCAACACACGTTGAATGATGGTTTTCAGCAGGTTCGAATCCACTGTATCTCCCACCTGTTCTTGGACTGCATTCAACACCCGGTCTTCCAGGGCTTGCCTGGTTGGGGGTAGAATCGGCGTCTGGGGTAAGGACGGCGCGGCGCTGGGAGATGGTTTTTCAGTGATATAGGGTCGGATTGGGGCACTGGAAGGTTGATCGTGTTCACGTAAAAGTTCCACCCCCAGCTTCCTGGCTTTCTCACGGCCAATATCTGTCACCACAACATCATCATTAACAACCAGGGTGATCACTCCACTGTGAAAGAGATCCTCAATGTCCCGATCAGTATAAAAAATTTTAGGCATAGGATGACTCCTAAATACTTCTTTATTTATTTACCGGCGATGCCTTCCACGCTTTCCATAGCCTGAATAGCTGCATCTCGGGCAGTTACCATGTCAGCTTCTGAGCCGGACATCCACATCCGTCCGAAACGTCCTACGGAAGCGATATGAATAATCTTCACATTAGCTTTCTTTTCCGCCTCATTAGCTGCGAGCATGATGTAAGCCGCGGGAGCAACTTCCAGAACAAACAGGGTTTCAGACGCAACAAGCATTGATCCCCGGCGAAAGCGGTTCAACAGTTGGGCCTGGTATGGATCCACGCGGGTGATCAGGTTGGAGGAATACACAGAGGGTTTAATGCGGTCTTCTTTCGCCAATCCCAGCCTCTCAAGCACTATTCGCCCGGATTCCAGCACTGCAGCCTGATTCAGGGAGTGCACCTCAAACATGCCGAATTCCCGCTCCACAACCTGTGCTCCGGGTTTAGCTTCTGTCGCTTTTACCGCAATGTCTACCGTGCGGAAGACTTCATTGCCGGGTGACATTTCCACATAAAGGGAAGCCATACCTTCTACTGGCAGGTCTCCCTGGGTGATTGTGCCCACAAAAGCTGCCACCTCGGACTGCATACGGTCCAGGTAACAATAAACACGTAGTTGAAAGTCGCTTTTTGCCATAAGATCTCCTTATTGGAGGATCTTCCCTTAAACCCGGTAGGGATTAATCAGGAAGTTTCCATTTTATTATCGTGCATTGCCATCCCTATCGGGGTCACCAGGGCAGGAAAATCAGGGACCCAGGCAGGTATCCCGGTATACTCCTCAATCACTTCTGCCGCTCTGTAAAAAGCGCTTGTCCCACCGACCAAGGTAATTAAAGGAATTTGATATCCCTCAATGTGCCGGGCAACGATACTGGCGACTTTTTCCAGTACTGGTTTTACTACCGGGAACAAAACCGGCTGCTCTGCGGAATCGATTTTAAGGCGTTCCGCATCCTCAAATGGAATGTCATGAGCACCTGCGATAACCAGTGAAAAATGGGTACCACCTGTGGCTTCATCCGCGGTATAAACTACCTGCCCGTTCTCAACCACAGCGATCCCGGTTGTGCCGCCGCCTACATCTACGATGACTCCGTTCTCCAGTCCCACCAGGCCGTTGGCTGCACTGGGTTCATCCACCAGTCCAGTACAGATCATCCCAGCCGCTTCGATCACATGGGCCGTAGCCCGGACTTCAGTTCTGGGAACACCAGGCGGATAGCCGCTGGCAGCATGGGTGAGTTCCCTGCCGATCCGCCGTTCAATCTGGCCCTTCATGCTTTTGACTAGATCAACAGCGCCAACAAAGTCCACCACCAGGCCGTCCCGCGCAACCTGCGCAAATCGGTATTCTCCCGTCAGGGGCTGATTCTGATCATCCAGAACAGCCACAGTCAGGTAGGCTGTGCCCAGATCCACTCCAACATGAAGGTTTCCTTCCGGAACCTGGTCAAATGGAGGCTGTTCAGGGTCTTCAGCCCAGTGAAATACTCGCGCAGCGCGCGTTAAGGTTTCAAGAAGTTCCGCTGATTGCAAGACAACCTCGTTATTTCTTATCTTCTGAACGACCGCCGAAGCTGCCCTTGGAACTCTTCGGCAACACCATTTCAACGTTTTCGTGCGGGCGCGGGATGACATGAATGGAAACCAGTTCCCCGACTCGTTTCGCGGCTGCGCCGCCAGCGTCAGTGGCCGCTTTCACAGCGCCCACGTCGCCCCGTACCATAACGGTAACATATCCGCCGCCGACGTATTCTGAACCAATCAGAACTACGTTGGCTGCTTTTACCATTGCATCAGCGGCTTCCACTGCGCCTACCAGGCCGCGGGTCTCCACCATACCGAGGGCGATAAATGAAGGATCTTGTTGTGCCATTTTTTACTCCTTGTACTAATAGTTTAAAAAGTTACTTACATATCTTGA
>CAZHHT010000081.1:0-14172 GCA_964532455.1 uncultured Anaerolineales bacterium | reverse complement strand
CCCATTATATTAAATTTTAAGGGGCTGTGCCAATTACTTTTGGGACAGCCCCTTTCCTTTATATTATCTTGTCATCAGTTCCCGCTGCCTGCCGGAGCAGCTCCGTTTGTCCAACGTGGTAGCAGTCATGAAAATAGAGGAAGAACACCCATTCAGCCAGGGATCTTTCTGGCCGGTCTCGATAAACAGCAAAGCGCTGGAGAGATTCCGGCGTTTCTTTTTCAAGCAGTTTGGAAAGAGTGATTTGGGTTTCTTCAAGATAACCTAGCAGTTCTTCGAGGGGCAGCACTCCCTCATCCTCGCCCTGAATGGGGTCGGATTCCCGCTCGTAGGGGGATAAATCTACTCCGGGCAGCAAATCTTCCGCTTCCAGCAGCCGGATTATATTGCAGCGGTTGGCAAGCAGGTGCCCGACTACCCAGTTGAGGCAATTGCTGCGGAAGGGGAGCTGGATCAGACTGTCCTGCTGGGACAGGTTTTCAGTCTGCATTTTGATGATTTCAAGGTTCCTGGCGTAAGCCGCAGATAAGACAGCGATTGGAATCATGGTTGTATTCCTTTAGATGATCTTCCCCGATATCGGTCAGTTTTTTACACTCTTGCGTGTGGAACGGATTGTTTTGGTGCGTTTTACAAACTCATCCATTTCCATAGCTTTAATGCTTTTCCCAATCAACGGCAGCGGCAGATCGTCCAGGTTCCTGAAACGAACACATGATTTGCCTACATCATAGCGTTTTCCGGTATTTTTGTATGCCTGCTCAAATTCTTTTCGCCTATCCTCATCCATATAAATTCCGGTCAGGTAGACTGCCATATGGTTTTTCTGATTGGCCAGAGCGGCATACATCAACGGTTTGCCGTTGTAGGTATCGGGGTAAACTTCCAGGGGCACCTGGTAGGTGATCATCCCCCAATTCATGACCTCTTGATAACCTTCCGGTAAGTTGTGTAGAATTATTTCCCGCACTTTTCCAATTGCCTCCCGGCGGTCGGGGGGAATTTCGGATAAATACTCAGCTACTGATGCTGCAGTAGATTTCATAATCTTGTTCCTAACCATAAATTATTATTGGTTGTGAGAATCACTAAAGTCCATCTTATTTTACATGATATTCAGGGGTAGGCTTTTTTCGGAACATTAAACATTTAAACGTGGAACAGGGAAGGAATATCAGCAATCTTAGGTTTGAAACATTAAACGTTTATTTAACAGGTGAGATGAAAGAGGCCGATGACCCTGTCCTTGCTTTCATTCCAGGCTTGAACCGCATCCGGTGTTTTAAGGATCTCCACAGGGCAGCCCTGCTCTTTAAAGTACTCACCCGCTTCTGGGGAGAGCCGAACCCGGTCATATTGACCGGCACCGATCAGCAGCCGTTCGGCGCTTTCCTGGTAAATATACCTGGCTTCTGCCAGGGAGATGGTGTGTGAAGTCCCGTAAATTTCTTTGGAGAGCTTCTTTTTTCGTTTTGTTACCGCACCATCCAGGCGAATGAGGATATCGTGCTTAATCCGCTCTCCATTAACATCAATATAGCCAAATCCTGTTCCATCAAGCGTGGGTTTCATACCGGCACTTCCTTAGCTATATTTTCAAAACCAGACTGAGGGATTATTTGAACGATGATTGATCATCTGTTTTGATTATTTGTAATCTTCCCTTGCTGGATGAAAGGCATCCAACAAGCGGCAGGGGGTGAGCGCTACCCCGCTGTGCGGCACACCACCTGGAATCACCGCGACCATACCGGGTTCCAGGACCCGGAGTTCACCATCCACCGTGATTTCAAATCGTCCTTCCAGGACGTTGGCGATCTGCTCATGGGGGTGGCTGTGCTCCGGCATTACCGCGCTCGAGTCAATATCCCAGTAGGCCAGGGACATGTTCTCTGAATGCACAAATTTTGCCCTATAGCCAGGTACGATTTCTTTTTCCTCGATATCTTTTAGTGATAAAAAAGCCATATTTTTCTCCCGTGCTGATTAGTAATAAGATTCATTTCCATATTAGGGGAACAAGCCTGCCGGTACGTTTAATGTACTCTCGGTACTCAGCCCCGAACTTGTTCAGCATCATCTTTTCTTCATCATTTACTCGCAGCAGGTATTGGGGCAGGAAAGCAGCCAGGAAAGAAAATCCGGCAATCCAGTTATGCAGGAGCAGCGGCTGGGCGATAGCCCACAGCAGGTGGGCAGCGTACATAGGGTGGCGGATAGTTTTAAAAATCCCCTTGGTAACCAGGCTATGGTCTTGCCGGAAACCCAGGGAGGGTGTCCAGTTCCGGCCTAAATCCTGGTGGGTCTTCCAGAGCAACGCCGCAGCGGCGGCGAATAAAACCGCTCCGATCCAACCCGTCCAATCTGGCAGGGTGTAATTAAAAAAGTCCAGGGAGGAGGAAAATACAAATAACAGGGGAATGATCATGCCCAGCCCGTTGATAAAGAGCAGGATTAAATCCTGGCGTGTGGTGTGATCTTCTGCGGTGGACAATCTGCGGTACTTTACCGTGGCGGATGTGCGCACCGCGCTGATCAGGACCAATTCTACAAAATAGATCAGCTTAAAGATTGAGTTTGCCATAATGATCTCCCATCAAACTCTTACCGGTAAGTAGAAGGATGACTGGTTGGCAGCTTCAGAGAGATATTTTCCTGCCAGATTCCACCCGTCGAGGGAGATGAAATAAATTCCCAACCCCGCCAAGAGAAGGGCGGAGACAAATATCAGCGAGCGCCGGGCTTCAGATCGCAGCAGCAGGGTCTTGCCCATCAGTAGAATAAGGACCATTGAGATGCTGATCATGGTGATGTAAAAGGATAAAAGCAGCAGTACTGCGAAGCGCGGACCCTCATTCCAGGCTGCCAGTACAGCCGGCCCCATCACCAGGCTCCAACCCAGGTAGGGATTGGGGTTAAGGAAATTCACCAGGGCTGCCTGCAGGATAGTTTTTGGCCTGGATTGCGATTCCTCCACTTTGACTTCCTGATAATTTTTCCAGCCCCGCAGTGAAGACCAGGCGAAAAAAAGAAGTAATACTCCCCCGGCTAACTGCAAAAGGTCCCGGAACCCAGCCGGCAGGTAACTCAAGAGGGTCAGCGCTACCAGGGCAATGGGACCATCACTGATCAAGGGAGCAAAAGCTGCCGGTAAGGTGCGCCGCCAGCCATTTTCCGTGACCCGGGCAAGAAAAAACGCCTGCAGCGGACCCGGCTGCAGTCCGGCGCTGAGCGCAAAACCGGCACCGATCAGCAAATACCGCAGCATAACCGCTCACATATTGGGGGTTTATGGACTATAAGCATAGTTTTGATTAGCTGGTTACGATTAGATCCCAGGAATCCGGCGGTGTCTTTATCCGGAGGGCAGGTTGACCCAGGACTCTGCATTGTGTTAATGGGTTTTCTAGGTGGTTGAAGAAATTTAGAGTTTTAGCTTTGAGAATCACGGCAGACAGAGGAAATTCTTTTTCAGGCAGCCTGTCACCCAATGGAGGGGCTTCGCGGGAGTAGATCTTTACTCCTCCCAGGTCCAGCCTGCCTTCCTGGAACGGCTCTCCGGTCAAGGCGCTCAGACCGGCCAGGTCCCCTTCTTCCAGATCAAAGACCAAACCGGTGATGCCGGTAACCTCATTGGGGTGGTTGGTTTTGGGATGGGTGGCCGGGAAGGGTTTTTCACATTCAGTTATCCAGACGAAAGTATCCGGAATCACACTGCGGGTGAAGTTAAGGTAATTCCAGCCCGGTTGGTATTCTTCCTGACCCCCTTCGTAATTTTCATGCAACAGATAGGGTTCCCATTCCTCAAACTCTGCCTGGAAATCCTGGACCCTTTTTTGTGATTCTTCAACCAGCCCGAGGCTGATCCCGGGAGTGTAAGGGACCATGCCCGGCGGGACAAAGTCCAGGTAAGCCTGGTGGTCAGTAACTTCTATAAATTCCAGACAGGGACAGGATGAAAAATCAATAAACCGCAGGGTCTGGGCACCAGCGTAGGCGGATACCTGCGGCCGGTAAACAAAACCAATACTCTGGAGCAGATCCAGATCCCCACCCTGGTATCCATGGCTGAAAATATTTCGAATGTAAAGTGTATTCATAAACGATGGTGTGTGATTTTTGGGTTGGATTTATCTATCTTTTTATTTTATCCGAGTTTTTAGAAAAGGAAGAAACCAAAAGAAGGCTCAACCCCCCTCCCTTATTTACATCTTAATTGGAACACTATTTACAACTTACTCATCACTACTTTCTGATTATAGAACACTGATTACTGATTACATAGTTAAATGATTATCAATTATGTTTAAGTTCTGTGACCGTGGGCGGTTTCAGCAGCAGCCAGGTGCTGACAACCAGGGAAACCAGGATCAGAATACCGCCGATTAGGATAACGCCGCCGGATCCAAACAGCTCCAGCAGCCGAATGATGCTCTGGGTGCGGATGCTGCCAGTAGCGGCAGCTCTTCCAGAAGCGACTTCATTTGCTCCCCAGTAAAAGAAAGCAGTTATAGCAGCTGCGCCGATAGTGAGAATCAGGGAGATGATTAAACCTGTTGTTGTCTTCATTGGTTCGGTTGTAAGAGAAAAAGAAGGAGCGAGTTGGTTTTGGAGGACTGACAGCACTTGATTTGCCATCACCTCGTTTTCCAATTCCAGCCGGGTGGATTTTTCACGCCCCGCAACCTGGTAATACACGCGCAAAGAACTCGCAATTTGCCTGATCCTGGTGATTTGGTTAAAAGGAATGAGAGACTTATCTTTAAACAGGGCATCAGGCAGTTCACCTTCGCTGATCGCAGCCCGGATCCGGGCCAGGTTTTTGGGCTCGGTCTCTGCACTGATCAGTTCTTCCTTTCCCAGCAAGGTGAGATAAATACGGGAACGCTGGGCGTAAAGCCAGGTTTGGTATCCGCCCAGCGTGCTTTTCTCTTGAGGAGGGGCTGGTTTCTCAGTGGGGGCCGCTTCAGGTTTTTCAGGCCGGAGTTTTTCCAGCGTCTCCCGGGCTAATTGGTTGCCCGGATTAATGCGCAGCACCTGATTCAGGCAGTGCGCCCGCTGCTCCCGCGGTACCAAACCGGACATCACCCACCAGGCCCGCTCACTGTTGGGGTTTTTTGCCAGCACCTCGCGTAAGATCTGGAATCCAGTCCTGGTATCGCCGGCTTTGATCGAAGTTTCTGCCTGTCGAATTTTTTCTAGCATAGTGTTCCTCCTCATTCCTCAGTATAAAAAAAATCCTGATGGCTGTCAAATAAACCCCGTGTTATTCAGGATCCATTCTATGATAAACGCTGCCGGGCAACAGGGCTGCAGACTTGCCAGGAAAAGAACCCCGGGAGCGAAATTGGAACACTGGTAAGAAGCGGGAGATATTTGATCCATCCCTGGAACCTATTATAGTGTCATTTACACCGTCCTGTCAGGGTAAATCCCCCCGACTCGCTTAAAACAAAAACCCTCCTCCGACCGAGATTGACGAAAGAGGGTTCAGGCTGCTAAGGTCCGGTTGGTTTAGCCGCTCACCAGCAGGGCTTTGGCGAATTTACCGTGGACTTTTCCGGTCCAGTGTGCCAGGTGCATGGTGGCGATGAAGTCTGTTTTTCCCTGGTGATCCTCAGGGTGGGGTGATTTCGATTGTTGCCCCAAAGTTCCAGAAGTCAAAGGTCCAAACCGAGGTTCCGCCTTCAGAGCTGACTGTATCGGTCAGCACCACCCGGTGGACCTCGTTGGTGGCGGTATCCATCCACAGGTCGCCCTGCATGGATTCAACGTTGATCAGCCCCTTGCTGACCTCTATGATCACCTCCCCGGGCATGGTCCCACTCAGGTGGGTCAGGGGCAAGCCGGGCATTTCTTCCAGTTCTTCCTCGCCCACCAGGACCAGATCGGCCAGGCCGCTGCCCAGACTGGGAAAGAACCCCGCCGTTGGGTCAAGGTATTGGGTTGGTTTAAAGAGGTAGCTGTCGGGTAATTCCTGGAACTGGCCCGAAAGGGGATTGCTGGCCCACTGGACATCCTGCAAACTGATGACAGTAACCTCAGCCAGCATGCCCAGAGCGGTGATTGTTACCTTGGTCAGGGCCTGGTCCGGGGAGACATAGTGGCCCACTGCGTTGCTGAACTGCACGGTTTTATCAGGGTCCAGGTAAACAGCAGGTCCCTCTTGAGTGATCTGGAACTCAAATCCTGCCAGACCGGCCATATGAGTGACACCGTTTGCCAGGATCATATCCGGGGTGACTTCGGTTTCGGCATCCCCCACGCAGCCCCCAGCGAGAACCCCCACAAGTGATAAGATGATCAAGACAGGAAACAGCCGTTTCATGATCTTTTCTCCTTTCTTAGTTCTTCCTCTATTAAGTATAGCTAAATATATTGAGATTTGCTGTCACAGGGGCAGCTGCCTTTCCTGAATATCAAATCATTCCCAAAATCAGTTTCCCTGAAAAGCACTCAAGGTATTGGAATTGATTTCAGACGTTAATAGTGTTCCCGGTTTAATAAGATAACGATTGTGTAATCCCCTGGAGACGAATTTTGACCAGGGACGAGTGGTTAGCGAAGGACTATTCTATTGAAATGACTTGAATATTATTATAGAATAAACTATAGCATGATTCGGAAAACCATACCCGGGAATTTATGGGTGTGGGAGCAACAGGAGAAAAGAATTATAGATTAGAGTGTTCACCCTTATTTGATAATAATTGATCGGCGATGTTAACGAGTATTTTAGTAAGAAACAAAATCCATCCTCTCAGAGGTAGGGAGGATGGATTTTGAATTTAATGGGATTTATAGTTAGTCGCTCACCAGCAGGGCTTTGGCGAATTTACCGTGGACTTTTCCGGTCCAGCTGGCCAGATGCATGGTGGCCGTTGCCAGTCCCACACCGAGGACTGTCAATAGGGGGGTCAAATAATCCGGTAGCTGCCAGATGACCTCGCCGTTGCTGATTCCATCAAAGATGGGAACATTCCAAACAATAGCGGCGATCGGGGCGGCGATACAAGCCAGGGCCACTGAAATCAAGGTCACCATTACGGTAAAGTAAATGATACCGATCGGTAACATCAGGATCATATATATCCAGGACAGCCAGGTGCTTTTGCCGGTCAGCAGCAGCACTAAGCGTTCCTTCCAGGGCAGGCTGTTATCGGTAAATGAAGCCCGGCGGGGCATGCGTTCCCCTAAAAGGGCTTCCACCAGCCGACCTTCCAGGAAGGCAATGCCTCTGAAAGACAGGAGGAAAATAATGGTCACCGGGATGCCGATGATCAGGATCATCACCCCCAGCGAGGTGGATAATCCAGTCACCGCCCAGGAAAAGTAAAGAGTGCCGGTCACAATCGAGATCAGCATGTAGACCAGTCCGCCCCAGGCCCGCGGGTCAGCGAACACTCCAAAGAATCCCGGGTAGGTTTTACCATTCGCGTATGCGGAACCGGCAGCTCTGCGGGCTGCGGGAGTGGCTGCCAGGGCGGGGGGCAGGTTTTGTTCCCAGCTGAGGTAGGCCTGGGCAATTTCTCCCGGCTCGCCGTAGCTTTGAATGACCCCTTGGATAACTTCATTTTCTGCCAGATCTTCCCCGTCCCCTTTTTCGCTTTCGAGGGCGGTGCGCAGGTGTTCCTCGGCGTCAGCCAGGGCGTCCTGCACGGTGGCTTTGTCAGCTCCCTGGAGAGCGGCTTTTAAATCATCTAAATAAGTTTGGATGAGTTCGTCAGTTGTTTTCACTGGTAATCACCTCCCAGCACGTTGTCTAGAAAAGTTTTGGTTTCGTTCCAGATTTCCGTCCAGGCCTCGAGGGCCTGTTTCCCGTTCTCGGTGACCCGGTAGTATTTGCGGGGCGGACCGCTGTCGGAGGTTTCCCGTTCGCTGCTGAGCAGACCCTGGGCTTCCAGCGAGCGCAGGACAGGGTAAATGGCGCCTTGCTTAACAGTTACCGAGTCCGCTTTCGCGCCGCCTATCGGCGCGCCGATAATCTTGCCGATCTGGTAGCCGTAAAGCGGCTCTTTGGCTTGCTCGAGGATGCTGAGCAGGGCCAGAGAGACGGTGCCGGCGCTGAGTTCCTTGCGGAATTTTTTATGGGTTTCTTGAATGTCTATCAAGTTACTCCTCCTTCCCTGGCGGGTGCCAGGATGAAGTTCGATATAGTCTTTACTGATGTATATACGATACTTAGTACTAGTATGAAGTTAATACTATTCCGAAGTGGAGAATATGTCAAGGGGGAAAAATGCAACTATTGCAATGAAAGCGAGAGGGTCTTGACATAAAAGTTTGCATTTTGTATACTGAAACTACACCCCAAGATGGCTGCCAATTCTGCCATTCGGGAGAGAGAAAACAAGGGGGATTTCACCTATCCCGACCCTCATCGATGCCCACATTAAAATTCTGGTGAGGAGCCATTATGTGCAGGAAATTATTGTTTGTCGGGGCGATTCTTTTGCTGTTGGTTGGCAATGCAGCTTCCCCGGTTTCAGTCCGAGCGGAAGGCGATCCGCTCCCAACCCCGGAACCTGTCAAACCGCCCTGGATCACAGGGAAAAACCCAAATGTGTCATTGTCTGCTGGAGAGGAAGGAGAGCTCAACCCTTCTGGAATAACAGCATACTGGGAGGGAGTGGAAGTGCCCTTGTTGGCTGCCCCGCCCAGTTATGTTGATCTAGCTCCCCAGCACGTTGCGGACAACCCACCAGCTGTGCCTTTGCTGGCAATTCCCCAGCGCTACCAGGATCCTGCGGATGTGACTTGCGGAGCAGCTGCCCTGGGCATGTCCCTGGAGTTTTTATCCCTGAATGGGGAGGGGAATGCTCCTTCCAACGATATGTTGGTAGGCGATCTCAAGAACTCTGGTCTGCTGTACGAGACGGGTACAGGTGTTGAGGAGCTGGCTTGCCTGGCCAGACAGCACGGATACCGGGGGACAACAGCCTTTCACAACTGGACCCTGGAACAACTAGCTGAACAGCTCCATTTGGGAAAACCGATAGTGGTTTCTCTGGGCGCCAATGGCGCCGGGAAACCAGGTCATTTTGTAACCGTGACCGGGGTTTCAGCAGATGGAAAGTGGGTTAGCTACAACGATCCTATCCTGGGGGCACAAACGGTACCGGTTCATGATTTCCTGAAAGCCTGGAGCCTGCAGGGTAATTCGGGTCTGGTTGTGCAAAAACAACCACTCTCAATAGCGGATGACCCCATGCTGCCCTGGATGGGATTGCTCGGGGCGCTGTCGACTCTGGCAGTGCTGGTGAAAACGAATCCCAGGCGAACAGACCTCAAAGAAACTCTAAGCACCATTCGAGGTATGCTGTCAAATCCCCTTAGGAAAGGATTGGGGGGAGCACTGATCCCTGAAGGCGGAAGCAGCAGCTCCCCGCCCTACACCGCGCCACCCGGATATAAATGGAAGAAAACATTCACCACCAAATATGGCTGGAAGGATGTTGAGATTATTGAAAAGGTGGAAGTGCCGAACATGGTACGCACCTGGGCGGTTGTCAAGGTTAACCGCTGGATGGAGAAGGTGCCGGTTTACAAGTCCGTGAAGGTGGATCGGGGACGTTGGATTTATCGCACTGTGACAAAATACCGCACCGAGCGCTACCGCACAAGCGAACGTTACCGGGTGATAAAGTCCTATTGGTACCGGCGCAATGGGCGTCTGTATCGCGGCACGCGTTATGAGTGGAAGACACGGACAGTGGTGAAAACCAGAAGAGTACCTTATACAAAGCGGGAGCGCTATTGGGTGCCAAAGATTGTGACGGAACAGAGGATTTACCGCTACCGGCAGATTGAACACCGTGATCCGGTTTACGGCTGGCGGGAGGAGAAGCGGGGGACGAAGATAATTGAAAGGACCAAGACCACCCGAGCCTGGAAGCCTGTGGGATCGGAGGTGAAGTGGAAGCTGGAGAGGAATCCAAAACCAACGTCTACACTAAAACCCAGCATTACACCATCACCTCCTTCCATCCTTGAGCCTGAGCGGGCAGCGACACCCGAATTGACAGGTACGCCCTTCCCTGTGGTTTCATTACCCAAAACATTTCCAATTCACGAAGTGCCCTCATTAATTGCTAAAACTTCCAAATGGTATAAGAAAGGTAGTGGTATCTGGGACGCTTCCAAATTAAGCTACAATCCTCTTGATTCTGGAAACTTTTCGGTAAGTGCGCCTGGTATAGTTGCGGGTGAGAAACTGGCTTTTCGACTGGGTCAAAGTATCCCTGGCACACACTATACACCCAGCGCTCTCGCGAAAACCACTGCAAATAGCCTGTTGAAGAAATGTAATAGCGGGCTCGGGTTTAGTCTAGTCAGTTCTGTAGGGGTGAATTATTACGATTACAAGTATGGCGAGTATTCAGATATTGGTGTAGAGAGCAATGAGTTTGCCGCCTCCACTGCAGTTGATTTTGCCCAGGCTGGTTTGACTGGTCTAGCTGCCGCTGGGGCAGTTGCTGGAGGTATTGCCCTTGCAGGAATTGCTGGTATCACAGCTGTCGCTACAGCACCATTGTGGGCAGCTGCCCTTGTTGCAGCAGGTGTGGGTTTTGGTATCAGTCTCTTGGTTGATCATTTTGTAGATAAAGATAAGTTGAAAGAAGATGTCACCTATGGTTTCGAAACATTCCCCGGGATCATTGATAATGTGAAGACGATTGTCTCCATGGGTGCGGAGAGGTTAGCTGGTGATTGATGATACTTAATGCATCTGTTATGAAAATGTTTGAAGAGAAATGGCTGCGATGAGCAATATGATGAGTATGGAATAGGTATACAGATGAGTGATAAACCTTTGCCGATCGAGAAGTGGAGTTTGTGGAAAGTGATTCTAATGCCGTTCGGGTTCTTTGGAATCTGGGCGGCATTCCCGATTTTCTACCCATACTACTCACCTGCAGCCCTCATTATTGGCGTTTTTCTAGTGGTTGTAGGAGTTGTAGGAGCTGTGCTGATTAGCCGGAGGCGCAGACGGTTGGGGCAAATTGCCTTCAGTAATGCATTTCTTCTGATCATGTTCACCACCGCGGCCAGAGCCTGGTTGGTGGTCATCGGCAAGGTTTGGCTCTGGGCACTCTGGATGATACTCTTATTACCCTTATATTTCCTGGCATGGGTGCTTCCAACTCTGAATTCCAAGCTATCTGCTTTCTTATGGAAGGAGCAATATACCCCAGAAACCAGACCCGGTAAGGTAATCTTGAACATCTCTGCTAGAATCCTCCCCATTGCAGGTTCGGGCGGGGCATTAATTGGGATGTATGGATCAAGATCGGGATATGATGATTTTGGAGCGCTTTTTTTGGGATTTGCTTTTTCCTTGGTCAGTATAGGCTTGGCTCAAGTAACTTCCCATAGTTTTTGGCGAGAGGATCGCCGGAGAGAGCGAAAAGAAATGGAGGTTGAATAAATGGATTGGACCACCTTTGGTGTACTAATAGTGGCAGGAACACTGGGCGCCTGGCTGGGCATACTCCTTTCCCGGCGAAAAAAAAGACGGAATAAATCCTCAGATCAGGGCGAGAATCATAAATAACACCTGACAAGTGGTGGTACCAACTTACGGCACCTGGCGTATTTTGATGATTTCCTGGCGGATTGGTATTCTAGTGAGTAGAAAGGTATTTTGAATTATTTATCAACAATAGGTACGGATACAGTACTTTTATTAGCGAGGGGGAATTGGATTGATATCCATATTTGAATTTCATCATGTACAGCAGGTAACTGAAGACACACTTTTACAAAACTAGCTATGCTCAAAGAGTATCTGGAGGATTTTTCCTGTGCTGCATCTTTGGTTGGCTTTGAAGAATGACTCTGTTCCAAACACAGATTGGATGTGTATACCTGCTGACTTCTTTGAGGTGGCTTGATCTTGATTATATGTTAGCTTCCATTCTTCAGGTTTTTATGATCTGAGAACCTTATTTTTTGTATCCTAAAACTCAATTTTATTACTTAGGAGGTGATCTGAAATGATCCGAAGGACCCATATTCATTGGTTGACTCCAATTTTCATAATTGCCATCTTATTATCCTCAACTGCCTGTAGTGTTCTGAATCCACCTGAACCTACGGGCACGCCATCAAAAACCCCTGTTCCCACCTCTACGGCTACACCTACTAACACGCCGACCATCACCCTCTCCCCAACATCGACATTTACGCCCACACCAACATTTACACCCACTCCGCTCAGTGCAGAAGATATTGTTGCCAAGAACTACCTTGGTAGCCAAATCCTCTCCAGGGTGGAAGTGGAGATTGTCCGATTTTTAATTGCCGACAAGGAAGTTCTCTTGCAGGGGCATCCCCAGGTGAAGGCTGATCAGATTCAACCGCCAAGATTCGCAGCCCGTATTTTTCAAGGTAAATCAGTTGTGGGGGAACTAATTATCCGCATATCAAATGAGGGAGACCAGATTTACACGCTTTTTCCCAGTGAGCTTACCATTCAGATAGCTGGCGATCAAATCCGACTGGAAGAATATATAGTTGCTGAAGCCTACATATCACAAAGCGCCAACCCTTTCAACCCAGATATCATGCCCGGGGCAACCATCTGCCTTGGCTATTGGTTTGGTGTTGAGAACGTTGATGTTACTGATATTACTGAAATATCCATCGCACTTGAAGCGCCGCTGGAACGTCTTGAGGATGGCAGTTATTTCGGCACTGGTCGGTACTATTATTACCTGATCGATCTCTCCGAATGGGTTTTTGAACTCATGCCTGAAGAGATTAAAGAAGATTTATATTAATCATTATTAACCGATTTGAAGGGGGAAACTTACGCTAATGACTGAAAAACAAGCCCCAACCACAACACCTGATTGGCAGGCTGCAGTCCGCCGACGCACGCGGTTTTATGTGCTGGTATCGATTCTACTGGCTGTGCTTTTTGGGGTCTTGGTTTTCCAATTCTTTTCCAGCCAGCAGCAGGTGGCTCCCGGTGAGTTAACCTCTGCCGTGTTTGCTGCCCAGGAGATTGATATTGGAACCACCCTCGCTGCGGAGATGCTGGAGGTCCGGGAAGTTTCTGTTCGCGCGGCCCCAGGGTCGCATTTCAGCTACAAAGAACAAGCGATTGGGAAAGTCACGCTGTATCCACTGGTTGAAGGCGAAGTGCTGCTGCCTGAGAAGCTGGCAGGAGATAGAGGAGGGGCAGTCGCTCAACGCTGTCCCCCGGGAAAATGGTGTGTGAGGGTCCCGGTAGCCTGGTTTATTGCCGCCCCGCCAGCTTTGGCTGAGGGAGACTGGGTAGAGATTGCCTCTGCCCTTCCCGGGAGAAGCCTGGAAGAAGCAGGGTTTATTGCCACGAAAGTGCAGGTGGTAGATTTACCCGGAGATGAAGAGTTTCCTGCCTATGTCTTGGCAGTAGATGACCAGGAAGCTGTCTCCCTGCTCTACGCCCGGGCTAATGAATTCCAACTGCTAGTGCTGCTGCGGCCAACGGGAGGATAGACAATGGGCTATGTGATAGGTGTTTTCTCCGCCAAGGGTGGTGTCGGAAAAAGCTTACTTGCTACCAATTTAGGGGTCGCATTTGGTGTGGGTCATCACCGCCGCACAGCGGTAATTGACCTTAACCCCGGGTTAGGTACTGCGGATCTGCTGCTCGACCTCGAGCCGGAACGCACCTGGGCAGACCTCGTTTCGGTTATTAACGAGTTATCACCCCAGCATCTTAAGCTGGCGGTCACGGAATACCGTTCCGGTGTGGATTTACTGGCCTGTCCCCCGGCATTGACCTGGAAGCAAGCCTTAACCAAAAAGAATGTATCTTCGCTTCTGGAAGGGTTCCGGGAGGAATATGATCTGATCCTGCTGGATACCTCCCCCGGTGCCACGCAGATAAACGAAGCTGCGTTTTCCCTGGCTGATATCAGGCTGGTTGCTCTCACACCAGATGCGCCAACCCTGAGAGCTACTGCCAATTATCTCAAAGTCGTACCAGAGAGGGAAAAAATAACCGGTTTGGTCATTAATCAGCACACTGCAGGAGCAGCTGTCACACCGGATGAGATTAAGGATCATCTAGGAGAATTCCTCTTTGCTGTGCTGCCCATGGATCCCAGTGGGGTGTGGGCTAATATCAGTTGAACTAAGCGCTTCGCGCAGGGGGAATTCCAGGCGAAGTTTCGCTCCCTA
>CAZHHT010000080.1:0-14198 GCA_964532455.1 uncultured Anaerolineales bacterium | reverse complement strand
CTTCAGGAAAATCCTTGAAAGCCACTAAGTCGGCCCAGGGTGGATATCCAACGACAAGGTCTAAAGCTAAGCGGTTTAATTCTGAATCGTTCTTCAATAATTCATCTCCGACATACTCAATATTATCATCCGGATATCTATTATAAATTGTATAGCCACTAATTCCACTTCCTAATCAGCGTGTTACTGAAAGTGCCTTCCTGATTCTCGCCAAGAGACATTTTCTCCTGCGCGCGCAGAAATCATAATTTTCTTTTATCCAGGGTTACGTTTAGCAATATGAACGCTCATCCCGATAAACCCTCCCCCGGGAAATGGCAAAACAATAGGTAGTACTGGAAAAAGTGTAGTTCTCCAGGTGATTTGGATTCGGCGTCCACACGCAGCTTGTCGAATTAAACGAATCAATTCTTTTGGAGTAAAGAGGTGAACTTTATCCCAAGGAGAAA
This sequence comes from uncultured Anaerolineales bacterium, assembly GCA_964532455.1. GTDB lineage: Bacteria > Chloroflexota > Anaerolineae > Anaerolineales > UBA11858 > B10-G9. The sequence continues at coordinate 13,749 of CAZHHT010000080.1, read as the reverse complement.
TTTCAGTTTTGTTAAGCAGCTTTCCTAATCTGCTCCAGCGGTTCAACACCCCTAAAATGAGTCCTTGCCGGGCCACACGAAAGGCTTCCGTTAACCCTTGCAGAGGATCAGAGAGGAATTCCAATGTGGTAATTAAAGCAGCCAAGTCAAAAGAATCACTCGCCAGCGGGGAACTCACCACGTTCCCTTGCAAATATGGGACGTCTGACCTCTGAACCGCCTTTTTCAACATCGGCGTAGAAATATCTACCCCCACCGGCCGCAATCCTTGGGAACCAAACCAGCGGGTAAAGTGACCCGTACCGCACCCCATTTCTACCAGAGTGCAAGCTTGTGGGAAGTCAAATAAAAGTCTTCCCAAGAGCATTTTCTCCAAGCGGTCAGCCCGACGTCCTGTGGTTTCATACCAGTTTTCGTACCCATTTACAAGAACAGGATCGGTGAAAGGATTATTGTCTTCCATAATTATTTCATCCATGGTTAGTTCTGACAGACCTTTTCACACCGGGCATCAAAGTAGAGATATCGAAAGATGCCTAAAAGACAGTTACGCCAAGCTTCCAATGTTTCCTTCAGTTTCGCCGGTGTCCTTGCCCACATGCGTCTAGAAACAGTGTCCCTCTATGTCTAAAATAGTTGGACAACTTCGCGTCTAGATTAACACTCTTTAGTGCCTTCTTTTCTCAGCTCGCTCATTCTCAATCTTCTTCGAACTCTCCAAGTCTTCTCAGATAAAACTGGTGGTCCCCGTATTCTGCCTTGACAAGATGATCCTGCGCCACCAGTTCATGGACCAACCCCCAATCCGCACCTGCCCGGTCCAAAAATTCATCAACCGCATCTTCCCGCATAGGATGTACCGAAGTAATACTCAGCAGATCTTCCTCGACATCGCCCGTGAAGGCAAATTCGTTGCCTTCGTATCCGATCAGATACTCCACATGATCTACTTTCTCGCTCAAAATCTGGTAGGCTCTGTTAATAATCTCCTCTCCTGGCGGTTGTGCCCATTCCTCGGCAGGCGGTCTGGTCGGTATCGCCAAATAGGATGTAGCAGGCTTCAGGTGAACCAAAAAATCGGCAACTTCCCTGATGTGGTCCACACTATCATTTACGCCTTTCACTAGCATCGTCTCTGTTACGAGTTCACCTTTGAATTCGCTCGCAAATTCAAGTGCCCCCTCCAATATCTTGTCTATCCGCAATGACCCATAAGGTCGATCAATTTTGCGCCAGGTTTCTTCTTGCACAGAGTCCATTTTCAGAGAGACCCAATTTGCCTTTTTCAACTCTTCTCTCACATCCTCGCGCCAAATAAGGGAACTATTGCTGATTACAGCGACTTTAATACCCAAAGGCTGTAGCAGCTCGATCTCACGGCCAAGATTTATGTCCAGGGTGGGTTCTCCATCGGGCACAAAAGTGAGGTAATCAATCGTTTCCCCTATTCCTCTGGCCTTTTCGACCTTATTCTTGACATTTTGAAACACCTCCTCTGGCTCATAGAATGCACGGCGGTCGGCCTGCATCTTAATGGTTCGCCCCAACTGGCAATAGACACACGAATAGGTGCATATTTTGGGTGGGATATTGTTGATTCCCAGACTTCGACCCAAACGCCTGGATGGAACCGGTCCAAAGGTAATCATATTCCCAGTCCTCCTGATGAATCACTCACCAATTTCTAGAATCTTCAAATAATCAGCAAGGAAAGTATCATGCTCATCCCAGGTTTCTACCAATACTCTGACGAACCCGGGCGGCAACTGATTCGAGATATCTGAAATGAGCGTCCTTATATGGATACCTCCCCTTCGCTGTCTTCAGCGCTTTCCAAAACCTCTCTCTTTCCGCGATGACTTTCCGAACGTTCTTCCAAATATGGACATCGTTCCCATATAAACATGGCTAAGATAAAAGGGCATAGAACGCTAAAAATACTGTTCAAGAAAGCCTCTCAACAACTCACCCAGAAACATTTTTTCAATTGTTCCTCATTATTCACATTTCCCTGTTTTTTAACTCTTAGATATCACAATAATGACAGCAACCAAAATACCCACCAATAAGGAAATAAGTGAAAAATGCTTTTCTTCTTTCTCGACCGCTGGCAAGAGGTGAGAAGCTCCCACATAAACAAGAGCTCCCGCTGATAAACTTAAGAGAGCCCCCAGTGTTGACTGATTGATTTTACTGATCAAAGGATAAGATATTAGTGTACCCAAAGGTGTAGAGATCGCGGCCGCTAAAATCGCATACCAGGTTGATCTCTTACGGCTAAAACCACCTCGTTCCAGAAGAAGGAAGGTCACAATTCCCTCTGGAAATTCATGAAGTATCATGCCGATTACGGTTAATATGCCTGTAAAAATGCTTACCTTAAACGCTACTGAATAGATGATTCCATCCAGGAAAGAGTGGACTCCTATCCCTAACATAGGAATTAAGCCCAAGGAGTAAGAAGCACAATCGTATTCGTGACAAATGTACGTGTTCAGGAAGCGGTTGATTAGATAGAGTGCGAAAAAGCCTGCCAATAGAAATACGGGGGCTTCTTTATTCATAGCGAAAGATGTGGGAATGATGTGGAGGAACGATACGGAAATCAATACCCCGGCAGCAAAGCTCATGAAATAGACCACATTCGCACTGCCCCACTTCTCATATCTTTTGATGACGAATATACCAATCATTGTCACCAGACAAGCCACCAAGCTGGCTGAAATAACAACAACTCCAGTGTGTGTAAACATATGATTGCTCTCCAATACAATCGTTCTGCGCTGGCTATGTCTCTCGGATATCAATAAGCTTTTCAACGAAAGGCTGAGTGGCATCAGTTATTTCATTCGCGCTGGCACCTTCGATTTTCATGGTAACCTCTCGATTTTCGCTATTCTCTCCCAGGAAAGTGCCCAGAGAGAGAATGTTTCCACCAATGTCGAAAATTGACTTTGTTAATTTTGCGAGTTCTCCTCTGGTATTAGGTACTAAAACAGCCAGTCGAATACCCTTTTCACGCGCCCCAAGCATTTCCAGGAAAATCTTGAACAAATCGGTTTCAGTGATGATGCCGACCACCTTGCCTTCGTAGAGGACTGGTAAACCTCCAAACTTGTTGTCGGCCATGATGCGGGCAGCTTCTTCAAGCGGCGTATCTCCTTCGATTGTGATTACATCTGGAGTCATCACCTTTTTGATAGTGATTTTGCTTACCAGATAGTTCACTTCCCAGACATTTAGGCTGCTGGCATCGGAGGGAGCGGCATGGAGCAGATCTATTTTTGAAACAATGCCAACCAGGTTACCTCGCTTGTTGACCACTGGAAAGCGACGGACATGTTCCTTCTGCATCAAGTCAAGTGCATCCATAATGGGCATATCTGGCTGGACAGTGATCACCGGGGAAGACATTCGTTCTTTGACTAACATCTCATTTCCTCCTTAATTTTTTATTCATATCTATAATATTGTTTGATAAGAGCTGGGATACACTCATCACCCACTTGTGCAGATTTCTGTTAGCTCAGCGAGATCCACTTCCTCTCCGTAGATGGCATGGATGTCGAAGGTTAGATTGACTTGCGAGCTTCCCGACCCAAACCATAATCCCAGGTAAGGTCTTTTTCTCCGTGTGTACAAAAGAATTTCACAAACTGCCATCTGTATATTCCTCCAGCACCTCAATGACTTTTTGGATTTCGTCCTTTGCATTATTAACTTGGATTCGCGTGCTCTTAAGCCAAGCTTCCGGTATCGATGGATCTTCAGATATGGACGCAATGTGTTCGATGCCTTTTTGCGCGAGTTTCTCCCGCAAATATTCCTCAGTCCCCACATCTGAAATCCTATTCATCACACAGAAGACCTCTTTGATCTTGGCTTCAACAAAGAGCTTATTTGCCAAAGCTACCAAATCCATATTTTAGATTAGTCACGTGTTATCTACATCTCCCTAAGGAATTGCTGCATAGTCACCAAAAATACAGTTTACGCCCATACCCCAGTGATAGGCTTACCACAATTAGGACAGCACCCCTCCTGAAGATTGAGCTCATGAACCAGGAACCTTTGTCTATGAATCAGTAGACTTCCACACTCATCACAATACGTGTTTGAATCGGCCGCTATATTTCCTATGTAAACAAAGTGTAATCCTTCCTCTATCCCGATCTCCCTGGCCTGGCTCAAGGTGACCAGTGGAGTGGGAGGACGATCCCTCATCTTGTGATGGGGAATGAATCTACTGACATGCCATGGTGTTTCCGGACCTATTTCCTCACATATGAACTGAGCTGAATCTCGCAGTTCAGCAGGATCATCATTCAAGCCTGGAATAATTAATGTCGTCACTTCAAGCCAGATATCCAACTCCTTCATTTTCTTCAAGTTTTCCAGTATGGGTTGCAACTCTGCCCCAACGTAATGGTGGTAGGTTTCCTCCCGGAAGGATTTGAGGTCGATATTAGCCGCATCCAGGTATGGATGAAAAATATTCAGCATCTCTGTAGTCATATACCCATTGGTCACAAAAATGTTCCTTAGTCCCTCCTGTTGGGCCAATTTCGCAGTTTCATAGGCATATTCAAAGAATACCGTCGGTTCCGTATAGGTATAAGCGATACTTTGAGATCCTGATCGCTTGGCAGAATAGACGATCTCAGCTGGATTTGCCCTTTGTCCTAAAGTATCATAATCATCCACAGTCATGTGAACGATACCCCAGTTCTGGCACCACTGGCAATGGAAATTGCATCCTGGCGCGGCAATGGAATATGTCCTAGAGCCAGGGAGGTAATGATAAAGCGGTTTCTTCTCAATTGGATCAATATGTTGGCTGATCGTCTTCCCGTAGACCAATGTATACAATCTACCCTTTTCATTTACCCGCACACGACACACCCCTTTACCTCCCTCCGGGATGACGCAGCGATGATTACAGAGGTTGCATCTTACTTTATTGTCATCCAGTCGCTCATAAAGAATAGCCTCTTTCATCAACTTCCACTCCAGGATAACTTCCTTCTCCCAATAGGGTAGGCACAGATATCCACAGTACTGAACGATCTTTCATCATGGAAATGTCAAACCAATAAACCATAACTCGATACTCCTGACCTAGAGATCATCCCTTTTGTTTTCAAAATTGCCATCTACCAAATGTATAATCTATTCCAATCTTCAGGCTCTTCTTGTTTTTTCTTACATTTCCAGATGTCGTTGCCGGGCTAGATGTCCATCTCGGTAGGCTTGGAAAATCAACAAAATCGTTGCCATTTCTGAGGTCTTATTACGCCAGCTGTGATGAAACTCGGCGTTAAAAAGCAGGCTGTCTCCGCCTTCTAACAGATACGTCTTATCCTCCACGTTGTACTCCACCTGCCCACAGAGACAATACACAAACTCCTGTCCTGGATGAGTGATGGCATCGCAAAATGCTTCCGTATGGGGATCAATGCTCATACGAAAAGGTTCTAAATGCTGGGTTTGCAAACCAAAGCCCAGACTCTCAAGTTCCGCATCTTTATTCTGTATTCGCATCCCCTGGTCGTTCTTGACATATGCACATGTTTTATTATGATCTTCTTGAAAAAAATCAGAAATTGGAACATTAAACGCTGCAGCCAAACGACGTAACGAGGAAACTGTCGGCGAGTTTTCCTCGCGCTCGATTAAACTAATGGCGTTAGCCGATAATCCGCTCCGCTTGGCAAGCGCACGTAACGCCCAATCATGTTGTTTCCGAAGATCTTTAATTCGCTTCCCAATTTTTATTTCTTCCTGATCAATCACCTTTTCTCCTTTTCTTTTGCTTTCCTCCTATTATTTATTGTAACATATTCTTTACATTTGTGCACTATAGTATTACAACGGTAATGGATAGTCGAAAATGCAGGAAGCAGGAAATAACTCCGGTTTAGATAGAAATCATTCAGAACAGAGGTAAAAAAAAATTAACAAGGGCGGTAACAAGGGGTTATCCGAAAAGCGGCTGGGATTATTTGGGAAAGGAGATGGTGGTAAAACCAGTTCGATGCCTATCCAATTCCGCTCTCAAGTTAACTTAACCCACTTTTCAGCCTTAGAGAGTTATTTTCTGGTTTCTTTGTTTTATCAGCAGCTAGTATTTCGCCACTGACTGGAAATCAGACGCCAGCTCATTTTGAATATCCTTTTTACGTTTTCAGGGGGTGAAATATAGACTTAAAACAAAAAATCATGTGTTTTTTGCTTATCTTTTCCAGATCCTAATACAATTGCACCAAAACTGCATCTAAGAAAGCGTTCGTCAAGAGGGTTCCTTTTTTCAATAAACTCAACACAATCATACCTCGCGAGACATACTCTAATCTGCCTCACACCTTATCTTCATATTCATTTTTTTACTGGGTAGTCTAATCAGCAACGACCTTGATCCAATGCATCTAACCGTGCTCAACTTGATTGTTCTATTCAAGCAGATCTTCTTTCAAGATCAGGCACACCATACCATTCGGTTTATCCCAGGGGCCTCATTCACCAGATCGGTTTTGGATAACCAGCAGTTGGGTCAGGCTCCCTGTTCAGCTGTTCGTCGCTGCTCATAATCTTCTTCATAGGGTTGGTTTCGCTTCAGCATATAGTAAACCACTGTCAATAATCGGCGACCCACTGCCACTTTGGCCCCTCTGCGGCCAATCCGCCTGGCCAGGTTCTCATACACCCGGTACCAACGGGGACTGATCCGGCATGCCGTCATCGCAGCACACACCATCGCAGTGCGCAGGTAACGAGAACCCTGCTTCGAGATCCGGCCATGTCTCACAACCGTATCACTTTTATGCACCCGGGGTGTCAATCCAGCCCAGTTGCACAATGCCTTGGGTGAATTGAACCGGTTGATGTCGCCGATCTCCGCCAGGATCACTGCTGACAGCAGTTTACCGATCCCCGGCATACTCATCAGAAGCTCCGCCTGTGATTTCAAATCTTCTGGCAGCGGGATATCCTTCCCCAATTCCTTGATCTGGGCATCCAGCTGGTCGATCAATGATAGAGTCTCAAGGACCACTTTTTGAGATATAGGACGCAGTTCCTTCTCGACCGTCTCTTTCAGCCATTCCCGCCCGGAGCGACCGAACAAATCCGTTACCGGGGAGGCCAGGTTGTATCCTGCCAATACGGCATGGATCCGGTTCTTCGCTCGCCGCCGTTCGTCTATCAACCACTCCCGGTAGCGCAGGTGCTGCCGTAAATCACGGATCTCTTTGGGTGCTGCATAGGCGATGGGCAGAAAGTTTAGCCTTGCCAAATGCGCCAGCACTGAAGCATCAATCTGGTCCGTCTTCACCGCCGCTTCTGCGATCATCCGTACACCCTTGGCATGCGCTAGCTCCACCCGCTCAACATGCTTCTCTAAAAGATCATAGAAGAAGGGCCAGTTCCGGGTTGCCTCCATCACCGCATAAGTTTCTTTGGGTATATTCTTGGAGATATAGGATGCCATTTCAGTGTTCTTCAGGCGCCGTTTATCGATCACTTCCCCCTCGGCGTTCATCAGTACCATGTAGGATCGCTTGAGATGCAGGTCAATTCCAAGGTAAAATGGATACATAGCGTTCCTCCTTTTGCTAAACTGGTTTGTGGTTACTCTTAGCTTAGCACTATGGCAGGAACGCTTTCATAGTATCACCAGAAACCCACCTTAATCAACTTGTTTGGCGACTTGTTTTATTCTAAACAGCTTCCTGTATAATGGATATAAGCATATATCAGGTAATCAATACCAAATATCTCCGATAATTGGAATTATATATGCACTATCACTGGGACAAGCACTACAGAGAAGAGAGGATTAAATAATGCAAGAACGTGATCCAAATAAGGCACTGTTTTCACTGCTCATACTCATAGTGCTCATTTTACCGGGATGCCTAGCTCCGACACCGAGTATTGGAACACCTTCATTGGGAGTCTCTCCAACGGCGACCTTCACTCGAACAAGCGCTCCGACAAAGACACCAACCGCAACTGAAACTGTAACCCCATCGGCCACGGCAGTCGCATCTGCCACTGCACTACCAACAATTGAGATTGGACCCCGCAGCACACTTGATCCCTCCGCTGAATTACCGATCATCACTGAAATCCAGATGACCAGTGAAACTTCAGGATGGGCGTTTGCTTCACGTGGGGAATATGTCCTCGTTCTTAATACATCGGATGGGGGTATTTCCTGGCGGGATGTCACCCCCCCTATTGAAAGCTGGTCAGCCCATATTGAGCAGAATGAATTTTATGTTCCCCGGATTGGGGAAGGCTTTTTCCTTGATAAGGATCGGGCCTGGATTTCAACTCTGCTGGTCGAAAAAGGCGGGCCCCAAGATGCCTTCACGGCGAAAGTCATGCTGTCCACCAATGACAGCGGGGCGACCTGGCGCATGATCAAGCTACCACCGGGAGGTAAGGGAGTCGGCTACGGTCGTTTTGTAGAATTCATCAATCCCATGCATGGATGGTTCGTCGTCTACGGACACCCGGGGGCAGGAGCAGGGTATACCGGGCTATACAGGACGAGGGATGGAGGTGAATCCTGGGAAATCGCCCTCGATACCCTTGGCACACCGTCAGGATCGTATCGTGCTCGTGATCTTGCCTTTGGAGATCCAACAACGGGGGTAATGACTTTCAAGCAATTTGGTTGGTATACCCCGCTCCGCATCAGCTGGACCCAAGATAGTGGAATGACATGGGAAACCCAATACCTTCCAAAACCTGAAGATCCTTCAACTTCAGACCCAACCATCTCTTATTTCGAATGCGGGTCAGCATTCCCGCATGCATTTTCGAAACTCGCGGTGGCCCTTCTTGTTGAATGCCGCATGGTGAAGGATACAGGATCCAATACCAATAAATTCATATACAGCAACTTCATCTACTCGACCCAAGACGGTGGAATAAATTGGGAATCATTCCCGGCGCCAAGTGGTCATCTATATCTTCTTAATCCAAGTTCGGGATGGATGCTTGGGGAGGAGATCCACTTGACAGAAGATGGCGGCAAGACCTGGACTAAGATCAACGAGGTTGTATGGCAAGGCCAATTCAACTTTATTGATGCGCATCACGGCTGGGCTGTAGCCAAAAATGATGATGAAATTGCGCTGGTGAAAACTGAGAACGGCGGCCGGTCCTGGTATATTGTCGAACCACAGCTAGTGCCCTAGACCTGAAATTGACGTTATAAAACCCTGCGGTATAAACACGCAACCGTAGCTCAATGGATAGAGTCCTTCGGCTGCGCTCAGGATAATCTTCTGACTTCGAATCCGATGGAGTGACTGAACATAGCCTTTATGGGGGTAATTTCCGTCCAACCTCTCGTTGGAGTCAACTCGCTATTTTCCATTAAGTCCACAAAATCCATCTTTTCCACCCCAATTTCACCGAAGTTGCACCAGAAAAACATACCAAACTCAACTGGTTTGGCGGTTTGATTCTTCCCTAAAATCTTGTTTTCTTCCTTTTTGAGTGAATCGAAATGGGGTTAGTGAATTAATAAACCCCCAGCTGTCGATCAGCCAGGGGTACGAGTTATTTTTTGATATTCGATATAGCTCATGGATTTAGCATATACGACCAAGCATCTGTGGGAAAAGAAAACACCCTCAAATTCGAGGATGTCTCGGCAGTGCACCAGGAAATATCAATTTTGTCAGCTGGATTGGTGACTCGATTTTAATTATTAATCACCAATATATCCAATTGTTATAGGCCGCTGGGTGATCTCTGAGATCTTCTCTCCAATGGAGTTCTTTTTTGACAGCAGCTCTGCAAGTTGTTAAAGATTCCTATACATACATCGTCCTCGTCATTAGATATACCCAGGCATGCGTCCAATCACTTGTGAATATATATGTTCGTCTCTTTTTCTTTCATTGAGTAAATACTTAGTATTAACAAACCCATACTGATGACAAACAAAACTGCACAAACGATCAAGCCGATTTGGGTATTGCCTCCTCCACAAAAAGCACAAAGACTGTAAATATATCCGTCGTAAGTGTATTCAGCAAGGACTGGGTCAATTTCTGTTAATCTGCTATATCTCTCAAATGTCAGTCTGCTGATCACACCTCTCAACGGTGAATTATCCCTGACTTCTCTGCATGTAACTTCCTTAGAGAACATCGCCACCATCACAAGGGTCTCTGCTTCATCAGAAAGTATTACATATTCCCGCAGTGCTTCGGCGCCCATTAAATAGTCAATAATCCCGTTAATTAGATTTTCTCTTTCTGATAATTTGGTATTCATTTCCTGGCACTGAAAACCTACCATATCAATTTCGACCCACTGATTGAGATGGAGATGGGCTATGCCTGGCTGAAGCATTTCCGGACTTATTGGGGTTGGACGCGAAGGGGTTGTTTTATAGTCCTGCCAAAGATTAACCAAAAGAATGGCGGTTCCCGCTGCCATAAATAAACTAAAACCAATGGCAAATTTGTGTTTTTTGAGAATCAAATAATTCAAGATGTTTGGCAACATCCCCTATACCTCCTTCCTTTTCTTCGATGTGCTAAAACCAGCTATCCTCTAAACCCAATATTCCAGTAAGGTGAGTCACTTATACTATTGATCTTGTCGGGAAATAATCTGACCCTTATGAACTCATTATAAACAACATCTGGTAAGGGTATTTTTATCTCATCCATCAGTTATCATTATTAAAAGGCAAAATTTTATGTCATATTCAAAACGGAACCAACAGATAGATAGAATTGGCGGCAAGTAATGAAATCCAAAAAGCTGTTCATCCTAGTGATGCTCTTGATTCTCATCATTGCATGTAGTTTTGGTGTTTATCGTGTTTTTTGGTGTGTCCTCCAAGGAAAATGTCCTCAAAAAATATCCGAAGAAGTTGATAACATCAAACTCACAATATGGTCTCCAAAGCGTTTTTATGAAGAGGATGAAACCGTTATTCTTCTCGTCTCAATCAAGAATAAAAGGAGAGAAGAAGCTCGGTTATATCCATCAGAAAACCAAGCAGCCTTGGAACTGACCTATAACACAAAGAATGGTGATGTATTTTGGCATGAGCAACATCCTGAAATCGTTAATAACCCCATCATCATTAATCCTGGCGATGTATATGAACTTGAAATTCGAATTCCCCCGGAAGAACAACTTGAAGTCGAAAGAGGGAAATTATGCACAAGAATCCAGGTCAACTATCCCGGCGGATTGGATGGGGGTTACGGATTTGGCACTTGTCTTACCTACAATAACAGGCCTTATTGAGGGAGTATCAACTGATGAATAATCCCTGGAACGCAGGAAGAAGCTGCCGAGATCATGGATGAAATTACGGCTCTTGTGGCCTTACCCGCCTGGGACCCTCGCTGCCATGACACATGATCACAAGACCGCAAGATAGCACATTTCCTTAGCAATCCAAAAACCGAGACATCTGCGCGGCGCACATCAGGCAATCCACGATAGGCACGGAACAGGCTCCTCCCTGCCCAACTACCGGTCGACTCGTTCAAGAAGCTCCAAACTGCCTAGTCCACTTCTTGCGGTATGTCCCAGGTGATGACCCAGGGCCCTTGTTGTTCAAGGACCACTGTGTCAACAGCAACCCTTATTTTTCCATCCCTGATCATATCTAGATCCAGTATAATCCGGCCGATGCTCAATTCCAACGTTTCAATAGAAGGTTCGACGAAGACCTGATCCTCGTACGGAGAGAACCAGATCGCTCCTAAACGCTTCCCATCAGCGGATGACGCGCTGTCAACCGTGAATTCAATCGCCTTCACGTCTTTGGTCATCCCTTGAATGAATGCAGGAGCCATCACGATCCTTGCCTGAAGGATATGAACCGGAAATCCCTCGACATCGAAACTGACATCCAGCGGGATCAATGTTCCGACCTCAGGATCCCCGTCAGTTTCGATGTCGAACTGGAATTGCACGTCGTAGTTGAGATTGATGCTCTCGATAGATAATGTCATTCGAGACGCCTGGAAATCGACGGGGCTGAACCGCCATCTACTAGGCCAGACTGTCAATGTTGGAGCTCCGTCCGTTGCTGGGGGATTCTCTTGGATGAGTACACCATTGATATCCAAATCGTTCGGGAAATAGGTTGGCGCTGACAGATCGCCCGTGTCTGTAGAGAGGGACACACTTTGAGGTAAGGGCAGAGTTGCTGGCTCTGGCACCAAAACCGAAGCATCAATGACGGTCTGTGACGCGTCGAAGAAGACACGGTCCACCGTGACCTTAATGCCATGTTGGGAATCTTCAGTAGACAAGGGGGAATAACCGGGCTGAACGAGGTTTTGGGCATTCTGATTTGACACTTGTGTGAGAGAGATGTCAAGCGTCCAGGTCTCTGTGGGAGCGGCGTCAGGTACCATTCCATATATTTGCCATAGGATCTGTATCTGGTTAACATCCGGCGGCAGAGGTTCGTAGGCAAGAAACAAGTCGTAACCATCAGGCTGCATATTTAGGCATTCCTCTGACGGGCAGGGCGGGAACGTAGCAATTACCTGAGCCTTCCTCATTCGTAAGCCATTGCGCCGTCCATTAGGGTCATCCCATTGGACATAAATCGGTCCACTAGAGGGGCTCACGTTGAGGGGCAATCCTGTAATGCGAATGCTGATAAGCGTATCAGAAGGAGATGCCACAAATTGCTCAACCCGAAACGAGATGTCGCCTTCAATGTGGAAGGCAGGTTGCTCCAAGGCTCGTGAACCAGAGAGTTCCACCATGCCTAGCCCCGGCGCGTAGCCTAGCCAATGCTCGATTTGTGCCCATACCCGGCTGGGTCCGATGGCTATAATAGTTCCAAATATTAGGAGCAGGGCCGCCGCCATCGCGTAACGCCAATTCCTGCGAGACCAGTTCCACGAGAACCCAGGACGCGTTCTCTCTATTTCGGACGCGGTAGTGAGCAGATCGGGTCGTAATTGGGCAATAAATGCTGGATCTGGCTCATGCGATTGGAAGTAGTGGCCCAGGAGCGTTTCAAGCCGGTCCGACATATCCTTAGAATTATTCATCGTTCTCCTCCCACATAACCCTCATCCTCTTTATGAGTCGGACAAGGCTCATTTTGGCAGCTGCCTCGGTCTTCCCTATGACATCGCCTAATTGTTGGTAGGTCAGTTCTGCGGCAAATCGGAGCCGGAGAAGTTCCTGGTTGTTTTCATTCAGGCTCTTAAGAATCTCCTCGAGCCGGCGTTGTTCATCGCGAGAAATTGCCTCGTCCAATGGTCCTGCCGCATTGTCCTTGAGATTGAAGTTTGACAGATTAAGGGGAGTAGAAACTCGAAAATGGTCGGCACAGCGGCGTCGGGCGATGGTGAAGAGCCAACCTCCAAAAGACCCTTGACGTTTCGGTCGATATCGACCGAGACCCTGAAGGGCATCCGTAAAGGTACGGGATGTCACATCCTCTGCATCACTTGCATTCCCAATGCGGTGCAGGGCATAGCGATAAACCCGTGGTGCGTAATAATCGAAGATAGGTCCGAACGCTGCTGGGTTCTCTTGGGAATGCCGGACAAGAGTATCTTCATCTTCCGGGAGATCTGTATTATGGGATTCAATTTTCGGTTTCTCGAGCATCTTTCTTCCTGGACACTTTGCGGAGATTCAATAAGATGGAAGACCTTATATTTTATTTTTCATTGATTCTATCGGAGAAATGCCGTGAAAGTAACACTAAGATACATTAAGGAAAGGCAA
>CAZHHT010000079.1:0-14348 GCA_964532455.1 uncultured Anaerolineales bacterium | reverse complement strand
ATAATTGGAATCATACACAAAGTCCTGATGATATTCCGGGAAAGTCATTATTATAGGATTACCGGTCCCGTCATATCCTCCCCAGGTATATTTTTCACCGAAGGATATCAGGTTGTTCAGTTCTTCCGGGCAGAAGATTAAATTGTTTTCAGAGAGATAGGCATATGGGGAAAATCTAAGACAATAATCTGGATGAACCAGATCAACCAGTAGATCATAATCATAAGCTTGCAGGCGTGCCAGAACGAGTTGTCCAAGTGCTATCAATTCTTCCGGGAGTTCTCCCTTGTGGATAGCCAGATAGTTTAAGTCAACCCAGCCCTGAACTTGATTATAGTCTGCCATGATCCAGGCTGTATTTTCATCTATTTGAGGTTCTCCGGAAATCTTGATATTAATACTGGTTGCAGGAATACTGTCAATAATCGGCGCATCTACAGCGGGACTGCTGTGAATAGCTAAGGGTTCTCCCTGGAGCAGGCCAATAGGAGTGTATAATTCTCCGGGTTGGATTATTGGTACCTCTAAGGTTATGGAATCAGCTATTGACAAGGTGGGGGATATTTCCTCCTTCTGGGAAGGGGGCATAGCCGGGTTTTCTGGAGGTGGGTAAAGCATACAACCTGACAGGAACTGCAGTGAAATAAGCAGTGCTGTAATAAGATTGAGCGGATATAATGCCTTATTGATTTTTCTCATTTTTATAATAATGGCAAATATTATTTAATGGACAGTCTTGACAGAGAGGTTGGCGCGCTTTGCATATTTCCCGTCCCAGCCGGATCAAGTTTAGATGGATTGCATAATAGGTATCCGGTGAAAATTGCTCGGCAAGATAGGTATGTGCCTTGGCTGCGGTCATCTTGTCAGGCCGTATCCCAATCCTCCCTGTAACCCGGTACACGTGTGTATCAACTGGAAACGCTGGCATATCCAGAGAGAATAAAAGTACAATAGCGGCGGTTTTGGGACCGACTCCTTTTAAATTAGTTAGCCATAAAGAAGCTTCCTGGCTGGTTTTTGACCTTAAAAAATCCAGCTCAATTTCCCCCCTTTCTTTAGTAATGACCCTCAACGCATTTTGGATTGCAGGTCCTTTTTGATTAGCCAATCCTGCGGTTTTGATCGATTCCGTAAGTAGATTTTTCGAGGCATCCCTGACCTTTTCCCAGGTCGGAAAGTTCTTCCTGAGGGTGTCATAGGCTCGATCTCGATTTTGATCATTGGTATTTTGGGATAGGATGGTGGAGACAAGTTCGCCAACAGGAGAGCGGTGAGGGCGCCAGGTTGGAATGCCGTACTCGTTTACCAATAACTGATGTGTATTGGCCGCAAGCTGTTTTCCATTCATAGTTTAGCTGTATTGTAATTGAAAACAGGGTTTTGCGACTCCGGTTTTGAGATCACATAGATTGCGGTTGGTAAGAATTGGTCCTATGTCTGCCAGATCTTTCATCTGGTTGGCTGATAATACTCCCAGTTGGTTTAAGATTTCAATCAAAACGGCCCTTCTGGCGCGTTTGCCTTGATCCCCATCGGAAATTTTAAGGGCGATACCCAGAGCCGGTGATCCGGGATAGATCGCGTTCTCCAGGATACCTGCAGATTGGAATGCTTCCGCTCCAGCTTTGGAGATAATCATCCCCGCCGCGATTTTCATCAAACGCGTATCCAGCCGGCCAGGACCCGCTATTAAAAAGGGATGGGCTGTCATGGCTGAAGTAACCATTTTGCAGGCAGTCTTTCGTTTTTCAGAGAGCCCAACCGGATTTGTCAGACGGGCCCAGCCCCAGGCAGCATGGTACAAGGGCATAGCAAAAGTAGGAACTGAACAGCCATCCCTGCCTACCTGGAGCTTAGAGGGTTCAATGCAGCACATCTCGGCAATAACCGACCGGATTTGCTGCTGGATAGGATGTTCAATTTCTGTATAATTATCCAGATCAGCCTGCAGTAATTTCGCCTGCGCTAACATACCGCTATGTTTTCCAGAACAATTATGGTGATTTGGGGAAGGTTGTTCTCCCCGATCTCTCAACAGTGCGCGGGCACTAGAGTCAAATGGCTGGTGGGTGCAGCATAATAAATCTTTTTCGGAGATGCCGATTTTCTGCTGGAGCCCGTGGATCGTTTTTAGATGTTGATCAGTTCCGGAGTGGGATGCGCAAGTTATGGCTAACTCTTCTTCAGTAATATGAAAAGTATCCAACCCGCCCATTTCGACCAGAGGCAGGGACTGAAATGGTTTTGCTGAGGACCGCAGGAAACTAACCGCTTTCGGATTACCGTACCAGGCAAAGAGTTTACCAGAAGGGTCAACAATTGCGATCGCTCCATAATGTATAGATTCAACTACTTCTCCCCGTGTGGTATGGAAAAGTGGAAGATAACCTTGATCTGGGATCTGATAAGAATCACTCATGTGAGATATCATATTGCCGATTTTGGCTAAGGGGCACACTCAGAAGATTCTTTTCCCGTTCTCATCAATTTGGGGAAAATAATTCCTGATGTAATACTGAGATAATCCGTGGCGCAAGCGTTGGTGGAAAAATTCTCGATCCCTTTTTAGAAAAGAAAATTCATCCATGAATTTTCCCGCCAGATCACTAATGTCATCTGCAGACACCCTGCGGTTGGCTAGCTTGTCAATCCGGCGGTGAATTTTCCGGAAAGTTTTTTTCAGTTCCCGGATATTATCCAGATTGACCGGTCCTCCCCGACCGCTGATGATTTGATAATCTTTATATTTTGCTCTTAACAAAATATCCAGGGTGTCAATCCAAGTAGGTAAATGGGCTTTCCCCAAGAAGGGAGGTCCTGTAACGGATGCGGCGTCTCCGATAAAGATAACTTTCTCGGAGGGGATAATCACCCAGCTTGATCCAGGTCTCGGACCGGGGTGGTGTTCAACCAGAACAGCTTCATCTGCCCAATGAAACTGGATTCGCTCTGAAAATGTAATGTCCGGAATGACCCATTGAAGTCCGGTGGTTTCAGGATATTTTTCCCAGATTGCTCCGCTTTCTGGAAGCTGACCGCGAAAAACCGCAGACTGCTCCTGCAATGTCTTAGCAGCGTCTCTGTGGGTCACAATAGGACAATCCAAACTGTTCGCCCCAATGATTCTGTCTGGATGATCATCAAGGCAGACTACTATTTTGTGGATTGTTCCCTGGCTGCGATTTAGTAAATTTGATTTCCAGCGGTGACCATCCTCTGGACGCAAAGGTGCATCAATGAATATCATACCCCGGGGAAGCAAAATAGCTCCTATGGTTGGTCCTGGATAAGTATTCTCGTAATAAATCCCGGGTTTGATTTCGTGCATTCGTGCTCCTTTAGCTTTTGGCTGGGGGGAAGAAATATTATCAATAACAGTGATTATTCCGCAGTTGGAATTGTAAATGAAAAGATGGCTCCGCCTTCAGGAAGATTTTCGACCCAGATTTGTCCACCATGACCTTCAACTGCTAACCTGCAGAACGCCAACCCTAATCCCAATCCCTTGATTCTCTCGTCCGGGTTAATCCGGGTATATTTATCAAAAATGCAATCAATGTACTCAGGATCGACACCTGATCCGGAATCCTGGACCCAAAAGTGAGCAACCTTGTCCTCCATCTTTACTCCGAATTCGATCTGTCCTTTTGTGGGAGTAAACTTAATTGCATTCTGGAACAGATTAATTAACACCCGTTCTAACATATCCCTGTCTGCATGGATTTGGGGAATATCCGCGGCGAGGTCAATATTGACTTTTTGTTTCTTGGCATTTGCCTGGGTGATCAACGCCTGTTTGGTAAAATTAATCAGCTCTTCAGGGTCGATTAATTCTTTATTGGTTATTGGTTGACCACTTTCTAACCGGTTAATATCTAGTAATGATTTTGTGAGGCGCTGGATACGGAGAGTTGACCGGTTGGCTATCTCAAACAGGGAGTAAATTTCCGGGTCTTCGCTTCCCGGCAGAGAGGCCTGGATGACGTCAAGGCTTGAAATTACATTCGACAAGGGTGATCTCAGGTCATGAAAAATCATTGATGTCAGGTCTTCCCGCAGCTGATCCAGATTTTTCCGCTCTGAAATATCCCGCAAGATCCACTGCAGCCGGAATTCTGCAGCTATTTGAATTTGGTGAACATTTACCTGGATGGGGATATCAACTTTATCCTTTGTTGTCAGGGTGGATTCGTAGCTCCTGGATACATCTTCAAGCAATTTTGAATAATCTCCCCCAACGATTTCCTGGTTGACCTCATGAATATCACTGATGACCATATTTTTCAGCTCTTCCAGGGAATAGCCGCTGGTTTTTAGGGTTCGAATATTGGATTCAATAATATTTCCTGACAGGTCGGTGATAATAATCGGATCTATGCCGTTCTCAAATAGATCGTGATAGAGGCTGTTGGTAATTTGCAGATCCTCATATAGCTGAGCATTTTGAATTGAGGAGCCGGCAAGACTCCCAATACCGGACAGTACCTGTAGTGCGTCACTTTCAAAATGCCTGCTGTAGGGGTTTATTGCTTCCAGAACACCTAATACTTTTCCATGAAGGAAGATCGGGGCAGCCACAATAGCAAAAGGAGATATTTCCGGGTAAATTGCGTTGGTCTGTAAAAAGCGTTTGTCTTCAGCAGGATTTGGAACTATCTCTCCCAAACCGGATTCAGCAACCCATCCGGCAAACCCTTGACCGATTCTAATTCGTTTCCCAACCAGGGTAGATCGAAGATCGATCGTATCATGCCTGGCAGCCTTATATTCTAGATGCTCTTCATCTTGATCAATTAAGGAGAGTGTGACTGCTTCAACCTGGAGGGCGGTTCGGATTTCCTCAAGTATGTTTTGCAGCACAGTTTCCAAATTTAATGTGGATGACATAGCTGTTGCACTGTTAGCCAGCGCGGTCATTACTCGGGTCTGCCGTTGGCTTTCACCGTACAGTTGGGCGTTTAATACAGCGATTCCAGCCTGGTCTGCAATAGCACGCACAAGGGCAATATGATCTTCCTGGAGATGGTTTGGATCCGGGTGAACCAGGGTAATAACCCCGACCAGTTCATTCCGGGACATAATTGGGACTGCAATGACGGATTTTGAGCCAGTTGCGCTTTCCTCGTCATCTGGTTTTCGGAGCCAACGTTCATCGTTGCTAGTATCGGGGATACTGACTGCATCCCGGTTTTTAACCACCCAGCCGGCAAGGCCGTTGTCCAGGGTAGAGCGCAACTGTTCATTGGTATGATAGATAACCTGGTCCTGTACGATGATCGTGGATTCTACAGGATTTCCATGTTCATCCAAGATAATAATGCTTCCTCTGATTGCTCCAATAGTGTTTATTGAGAGGGAAAGAACGCGTTCCAGGACAACAGATAAATCCAGAGTCGTAGCAATCTCTCTACTGACTCGATAAAGAAGCTCCAGGGAAGCTTTGGGGTTTTCTATCCGCAGCTGTTTGTTGGATGATTTTTTTGTAGCCATTAAATGGATCTCTTAATATTATTTTAACCCAAATCCAGTAAGGTAAGATAGTAGACTTAGTCTATCTATTTCCGAGATTCCTGGAGAACAATCTTCATTTATTTCAATGATCCGTCCAACCTTATTCGAGATGATCACGGGAAGATTTCTATTATTAATTAAACACAATTTTTTATCAGAGGGTTGATGAACTAACTCTAAGATTTGTATGCTGTGTCAGGATTGATAAAGTCTGAATTGTCTAGGTAAAGCTGCCAAAAAATCAAATCCTTATCAGAGTATAGCATATTCGTGTTTCTGTTGCACTGTTGGAAGTTCACGGACTATCTTGTACCCTTCTTCAGATGGAGTGTTTGGTTGGTTTATACGTTTTCAAACCGGGGCAACTGCAGCAGAAGGTCCTCGAAGGTTAGCTTTAGATTTGCGTTATTGAGCAGCAGGGAGTGGGCTCTGCGGAATAAATTGAGGGTATTTTTAGCCGTGCCGAGATCAACTCTGTTTATGATTTGACCGATTTCGTTTGAACGGTCAATATTCTGAATGGGTGCCCGGGATTTTCCAGATTGAAGCATAATATCATGCCAGTGGGAACTCCAGGTGTCTATGACTTTATTAACCATCCAGGAATCTTTACCATATTTGGATGCGTAAGAAAACCGTTCTACAGAGTTGCCTTGCAAGATTTGGTGGTGTTCGTTAAGCAGTGTATCCCTAAGTTCCAGTGAAGCAGAGTCCTGGTGATAGTGGAGGGCATTTTCTGGTTTCCCGCCAGATATATGAGCTAGAAAATTTGCCTGATCCACCGGTATACCATGGATCTGTTCCAGGCCTTTACTGGTAATTGAGATCGGTACGGTATTTAGTTTAATTTCCTCACATCGCGATGTGATTGTACTTAAGAGGGAATTTGCAGATGATGCAGTCAGGATCATAATCGAATTCCCGGGAGGCTCTTCCAGGGTTTTTAATAAAGAATTCTGTGCTTGAGAATTGGCTTGTTCAAAATTTAAGAGCAATCCTATCTTGCGGGAGGCAACATATGGGGTAAGAGAAAAAAGATGGATCAATTCCCGAATTTGATCAATTTTAATCTGAGTACTATCTTCCTCCACTTTGACCGGGAATAGATCAGGATGTTCCATCCGGTCAATCTTTTGACAGGTTTGGCAGACTCGGCAGGGAATGCCGGGTTCGACCGGATCCGGGCAGTTAATTGCTTGAATAAACCTCACTGCCAGGGTTTTTTTCCCAACACCGGATGGCCCGGTGATTAAATACGCGTGGCGCAGGTTATTTTGAATGATATGTCCGCGCAGAAGTTGGACTGCCCATTCATGTCCAATTAGATCCCAAGTCATAAATCAATTCTACGACAGGGTACTCATTTCCGCAATGTTGTTGACACTTATCTGGCAACCCATTAGAATCAGCCCAGAATGGACATCTTGAAATCGTTGAATCCCCAACAAATAAAAGCCGTAAAAGCTCTTCTTGGTCCTGTTTTGGTACTCGCAGGCCCAGGCTCAGGAAAGACGCGTGTTTTAACTCACCGGGCAGCGTATTTGATTGGAGAACGGGGAATCGAGCCATATCATGTCATGGCAGTTACATTTACAAACAAGGCTGCTTCGGAAATGGGGGACCGAATTGCCGCGCTGCTGGGACAGCATACTCATGGTTTAACCCTGGGTACTTTTCATGCCACTTGTGCCCGGATTCTCCGTATTGAGTCCGATAACCTGCCAGTGAATTCCAATTATGTCATTTTTGATGCGGATGACCAGGTGAAAGTTGTCCGGCAGGTCATACAAGATCAAAACCTGGATCCAAAACGCTACCAGCCTCAAAGTGTCCATGCGTCCATCTCTGCGGCAAAAAACGAGCTTTATCTGCCGGAAGATTTTCCTATTCAAACCTATCGTGATGAAATTGTTGCCAGAGTGTATCAGCAGTACGAGAAAATCCTACTGGCCAGCAATGCTCTTGATTTTGATGATCTGTTGTTATGGATGGCAATATTGCTGTCAGATAATGACAGCATCCGGGATAAGTATGCCAATCGGTATCAGTTCATTCTGGTTGATGAATTCCAGGATACCAACATGGCACAATACACATTGTTGAAGCACCTGGCATCCCAGCATCGGAATTTGTTTGTTGTGGGAGATTCGGATCAATCCATCTACCGCTGGAGAGGCGCAGACTATAGAAATGTCCGCAGGTTTGAAGAAGATTTCCCTGATGCGGAAGTGATTCTTCTGGAGCAAAACTACCGATCCACACAGAACATTCTCGATACTGCGATGTCTATCATCGATCGTAATACCCAGCGAACTCCCAAGAAACTCTTTACTGAGCGGGGAGCGGGAGAGAAGATTTCCATCCAGGAAACCTACGATGAACGGGAACAAGCCCAGCTTGTGGTAGAAACGATTATTCAGCAGCTCTCTAGAAAAAAGGCAGCCGCTTCCGATTTTGCGGTGATGTACAGAACCAACGCTCAATCCCGCTTGGTGGAAGAGGCATTTCTTTCAGCTAATCTGCTGTATAAACTAGTCGGAGCTCAGCGGTTTTACGGCCGCCGGGAGGTAAAAGATGTCATCGCTTTCCTGCGCCTGGTAGCAAATCCTGATGATTTATTCAGTTTATCCCGGGTGATCAATACACCCAGCCGAAAGATTGGAACCAAAACATTCGCTGAATTAATTACAGTTGCGCAGAAGAACGAGGTTACCCCCGGAAACTTGCTTCTCACCCTTGCTGAAGATAATCCGCCAGAACTAGAATCCTTTACAAAAGCCGCAGGCAGCCGACTGATGGGGTTTGGGCATTTATTATCTAAATGGAGAGGTGTATTTAAAACTTTACCCCCGGTTGAGATTATTGAGCTGATTCTTTCAGATATTGATTACCGGTCTTATATAGAAGATGGAAGCGATGAAGGATACGACCGGTGGGAAAATGTTGTTGAGCTGCGAAGATTGGCATCCGAATACCAAACTGTCGGTTTGTTATCGTTTCTGGAAGATGTAGCTCTGGTGTCAGATCAGGATACGCTGGATTCTAATCTGGATGTCCCTACTTTATTGACCCTGCATGCTGCCAAAGGTTTGGAATTCAGGCAGGTAATAATCATTGGATTAAACGAGGGGATACTGCCGCACCAAAGGTCATTTGACGAACCTGAGGGGATGGAAGAAGAACGAAGATTATTTTATGTGGGTATTACGAGAGCAAAAGACCGCTTATACCTGTTTCATTCATTGAACCGGTACAGCTACGGCTATTTTGAGCCCATGGAAGCTTCCCGCTATTATCGGGATGTTCCCCCGGAATTAAGAGCAGATGATGGTCTTCCTCAATACTTGCCCCCACCACGGAAAAGTACCCAGGCTGTTCAATCCTGGAAAAATATCCAGAGAGAATCCCCTGATACAGAAAAACTAGAGAGCCAGTATCATCCCGGACAAAAAATTAAACATGGCAAATGGGGAGAGGGGCTGGTGTTAAACAGTATCCTCCAGGATGATGACGAAATTGTGGATATTTTTTTTGAAGGGGTAGGAAAGAAAAAACTCATTGCCTCCCTGGCTAATCTGAAAATAATTGACCCTTAGAGAATGGTAAAATAATTTTGGAAACCCCGCGGATAACTATTTATGGATTATTAAAATGGCTGTAATTGAGAAAGGTTCATTTGAAGTCATCAGCCGTAGTTCTACACAGACCCGTCGAATTGGCATGCGGTTAGGGGAAATGCTGGTGCCAGGTGATGTTATTGGTCTGGAAGGTGATCTGGGCGCCGGAAAGACCACCTTAGTTCAGGGTATCGCTTCAGGTTGGGGATCATATGATTCAGCATCCAGCCCAACTTATGTTTTGGTTAATGTATACAGGCGATTGGATAGCAAACAATTGTTTCATTTGGATGCTTTTCGATTGACAAGTCCTAAAGAAGCTATTGATCTGGATATTGATGCGATGCTCGATCAGGGACCACTTTTGGTGGAATGGGCAGACAGGATTGAAGAAGCGTTACCAGAAGATTTTTTATGGATTAACATGCGCTTTATTAATGATGAACAGAGAGATTTTATTGTTCATGCGCGTGGTGACCGGCACAAAAACCTACTCGAGCAATTTCGGGAAGAGATTTACGGAGCATAAGCATGTTATTGGCAGTGGATACCTCAACCCAGTCTGTGGGGATAGCACTGTTTGATGGAAACCAAATTTTGTGTGAAGAAAGTTGGATTTCCCGCCGCTATCACACTGTAGAATTGGCAAATGCTGTTCAGTCCAACCTTTTCCGAGCAGGTTTGTCTGCCGCGGATTTGCATGTTTTGGCGATCGCTATTGGACCAGGATCTTTTACGGGACTTAGAATCGGTCTGGCTTTGATCAAAGGCATCGCGTATACTCATCAATTACCTGTGATCGGCATCCCCACACTTGATATTACTGCCAGAGCTGTTCCAGTGAGGGACACCAGGCTGGCAGCCGTTCTTCAGGCAGGCAGGAATCGTTTGGCGGTAGGATGGTATAAGGCTGAGGACGGGAGCTGGAGAGCGGATGGTCTTGTAGAAAATCTCACCTTCGATGAGCTGCTGAAAAAGATTGACCAGCCCTGCATCCTGACCGGAGAAATTAATGAAAAAATTCGCCAGGCTGTTGAGGATCATGATTTGATTGAGGCAGCTAGTCCAACTTTAGCCCTTCGAAGCCCGAAATATCTGGCTGAACTGGCCTGGAACAGATGGCAGGATGGCACAGTTGATGACATCCTGACTCTTTCACCTACCTATCTGCATAAAGGGGATCCAATACCGGGATGAAACCTCCCAATAAAAGGAGTTGTGTTCACGAATGAATCCGGACCAGGCACTAAAAAAAATAGCTGAAGATGTTTCCAGGTGTAAGAAGTGTGAACTTAATCACTCACGGGAGAAAGGTGTGCCGGGTGAAGGTCCTTCCAACGCAGAAATCATGTTTATTGGAGAAGGTCCCGGGTTTCATGAAAATATGCAAGGAAGACCTTTTGTCGGGGCTGCCGGTGATTTGTTGGTTACTTTATTAGATTCAATCGGGATGAAACGAGAGGATGTTTTTATTACCAATGTTGTCAAATGCAGACCACCGGGAAATAGGGATCCAGCGCCGGAAGAGTTGAAGGCCTGCAGACCTTATCTTGACCAACAAATACAAATTATCAATCCCAGTGTAATCGTCACCTTGGGGCGATTTTCCATGGCGCGGTTTATCCCCCATGCGAAGATCAGCGAAATTCATGGACAGCCAATTCGGGTGAAAGGAATGCTAATAGTGCCTTTTTATCATCCGGCGGCAGCTCTCCACCGGCCATCTTTACGGTCTATTGTGGAAGAAGATTTTGCAAAACTTCCAGCTTTGATTGATGGAGCTGAAAAAGTGCTTGTATATCAATCTGAAGAGCCCGAAGATAATAATGACCAGGTGGAACAACTGAGTTTGTTTTAAGGGTAATAATTGGGAGTAGGAGTATTCATGTCTCTTCACAAGAAAGAATTACACCAAAAACTGGTTAACCGCTCAGCCAAGGTTGTTGTATTAGGCTTGGGTTATGTTGGTTTACCTCTGGCAGCCGTCCTCGCTGAAGCTGGATTTAGAGTCACTGGTGTAGATCTAGATCACAAGAAAGTATCACTTATAAATCAAGGGATTAGTTATATTGATGATGTGGACAAGGAAGTGATTCGACATTTGACCAGTACGGGAATCTTGTCTGCCACAAGTGATTTTTCTGTTGTTGCCGAGGCGGATGCCGTGAGTATTTGTGTCCCGACTCCTCTCCGGAAAACCAGGGATCCGGATTTGTCTTATATTGTTGAAGTTTCAGAATCGATCGCGCCTTACATTCACCCGGGCATGGTGGTCGTACTGGAGTCTACAACGTATCCGGGAACTACCCGGGAATTGCTTCTTCCTAAATTGATCAAAGAAGGGAACCTGATCGTTGGAGAGAATTTTTTCCTGGCATTTTCTCCCGAGAGAGTGGATCCGGGGCGCGAAAATTGGACCACTATCAATACCCCAAAAGTGGTGGGAGGGATAACTCCAGCTTGCACAGAAATTGCCTCGGCTTTCTATGAGAGTGCAATGGAAACAGTTGTTCCTGTATCCACCACTGAGGTAGCTGAAATGACCAAGCTGCTGGAAAACACTTATCGGATGGTAAATATTGGTTTGGTAAATGAAATGGCAATTATGTGCGACCGGATGGGCATCAATGTCTGGGAGGTTATTGATGCGGCGGCAACAAAACCTTTTGGTTTCATGAAATTTACCCCCGGCCCCGGGTTGGGCGGCCACTGTATTCCCATCGACCCCCTCTTTCTGTCCTGGAAATTGCGATCCCTGAACTATACCGCCCGATTTATTGAACTGGCATCTGAGATAAATACTAATATGCCCCGGTACGTTGTCAACAAGGTACAGGAAGCTTTAAACGATAGTCAAAAGGCTTTGAAAAACAGCCGGATACTGATTCTGGGAGCAGCCTATAAACCGGATATTGACGATGTTAGGGAATCGCCAGCACTGGATGTGATTGGCCTGCTTCAGCAAAAAGGGGCAGAGGTAATCTATCACGACCCCTTTATTTCCCAGCTCAAGCATGAGAATGTCAACCTGGAAAGTGTGCCTGATTTGATGGAAGCAGTAGAAAGTGTTGATTGTGTTGTGATTGTTACCAATCACAGTCAATATGATTACCAGCAGATTTATGAAAAAGCCAGCTGTATTATGGATGCCAGGAATGCCTTAGGGGATATCGGGATTGATGACCCGAAAGTAACCCGTTTGTAAATTACATTCATGAAGGGATCAACCATGAAAAAATACCTACTAACCGGCGCAGCCGGTTTTATTGCCTCAGTTGTCGCGAAAATGCTTTTGGAGCAGGATGCCGAAGTTGTAGGTCTCGATAATCTCAATCATGCCTATGATGTGCGCATGAAAGAGTACCGCCTTGCCAACTTAAGCAAACTCCCGGGGTTTTCATTTCATAAACTTGATATCAGCGACCGAAGTCTGCTTCATAATACGCATCTTGCCGGGCGGGGATTTGATGCGGTCATTAACCTGGCAGCCCGAGCTGGTGTCCGGGACAGCCTGGAAGATCCTTGGGTTTATATGGATACCAATGCAACTGGTACTTTAAACCTGCTTGAACTATGCCGACGGGAAAATATACCCAAATTTATCCTGGCATCTACTTCGAGTATTTATGGTGCAGACGCAATATTGCCAACTCCGGAAACAGCTGCCAGCGATAAACCTCTTCAAGCCTATGCGGCCAGTAAGAAAGCGGCAGAAGTGATGGCTCATGCCTACCATTATTTATACGACATTGATGTATCCGTTGTACGGTACTTCACAGTTTACGGACCAGCTGGGCGACCTGATATGGTCATGTTCCGTTTTAGTAAATGGATTCAGGAGGATATGCCAGTTCACCTTAATGGAGATGGGACCCAATCTCGTGGGTTTACCCATGTTGATGATATCGCCAGGGGAACCATCTCTGCGTTAAAATTAGTTGGTTATGAAATCATCAACTTGGGTGGGCATGAAGTGATGACCATTAATGAGCTGATTGCTGCTCTGGAGAAGAAAATCGGAAAACGTGCTGAGGTCATTCACCATCCCAAGCATCCGGCAGATATGATTACCAGCCAGGCTGATGTCAGCAAGGCTAAATCGCTGCTGGATTGGGATCCGCAGGTTTCCCTGGAAGAGGGGATCGGAAAGTTGGTGGATTGGTATCAACGTGAACGTGAATGGGTTAAAAGAATTAAGACGGATTAATTGATTTGGATGCTAACCAGGGAGTATTTCTGACCTGAAGATCAGAGATTGGGGTTATGCTGGGGATTAAACTAAAACGACAAAGCCGATGCTTCAGCACAAAAAGCATTTTATTAAAAACACGGGTTCAAGTTAAAATCAAATCGTTCCTGGTACGAAAAAATCGGATCAGTGCGGGAAGGTATATGGATAAAGTAACTAAGGTTATTAATATAGTCAGATATGAGGGACTCCGGGGATTAATAAAAAAAATTATTTGGAGAATCCGGCAGTCTGGATTCAAGAAACCACCGGATGAAATTGGTCTTTGTTATCAAACGCTGGAAGCTGACAAACAACCCGGTTTATTGATTGATGTGGGAGCTCACCATGGGGGATTCCTTGCTCCGTTCGCGAGGAGCGGATGGGAAGTAATTGCCTTTGAACCAGATTCTAAGAACCGAAAAACCCTGTTTGAAAAGTTTGGCAATACCCCAGATATTCAGATTGACCCCCGGGCGGTCTCAAACGAACAAAAAGCTCAAGCGACCTTGTTTCGCAGTGATATCTCTGACGGGATAAGTTCCCTTCGTGCCTTTCATCCCAGTCATGAACCTGCTGATCAAATTGAGGTTGTTACCCTGGCATCTTTCTTGAACCAAAACGGCTTCGGGGACCTCCGAACCTGGGATTTGTTAAAGGTGGATACTGAAGGGTATGATCTTTTTGTCCTTGAAGGTGTGCCCTGGGAGACGGTATCTCCCCGGATGATTATTTGTGAGTTTGAAGATATAAAAACTAATCCATTGGGATATAAGTTTGATGACCTGATAAATTTTTTAGGTGAAAAAGGGTATCAAATGATCGTCTCTGAATGGTATCCAATTAAAAAATATGGTGAAGTCCACCGATGGAGAAGGTTTATTCAATCTCCTTATGAACTGTACACCCTAAAAGCCTGGGGGAATATTATTGCTGTAAAAGAACCACGATTATTTAAGAGATTAGTAAATCTCAGCGGACTCTAACTC
>CAZHHT010000078.1:2765-14682 GCA_964532455.1 uncultured Anaerolineales bacterium | reverse complement strand
GGCTTCAACCTGCCACCATCTCGCTCAGATAGGTTTTTTCAGCGGAGCCAAGATTTAACCCAAAACGGATGAAAAGGGGCAAAAGGGTGATGGACATGATATTCTGAAGTTTTACCAGGATGTGCAGGGAAGGTCCTGCAGTGTCCTTTAAAGGATCTCCAAAAGTATCTCCAATCACTGTTGCAACATGGGTAGTTGATCCCTTACCTCCTAATGCACCTTCTTCAACAATCGTTTTTACATTATCGATTGTGCCGCCCGCATTAAACTGAGTGCTTGCCAGGGTTGATGCGGAAGCAGTTACAGCGAGCAGGTAGGCAGCTAATGGCCAGGGTCCCAGTAAAAAACCGATGAGTATTGGTACCAGAATCGTCACGAGAGTTGGGCCAACCATACTTTTTAATGCATTTGTGGTTGTTAGATCAACAACGTGGGCATATTCCGGCTCAACTTTCCCTTCAAGAAGGCCCGGGATTTTGAATTGGCGCCTGATCTCTGCGATAACAGCTGCGTTGCGGGGATCGTCCTCCGGTATGCCGGCTTCAATTTTACCTACCAGGTCCGCGCCAATGTCAGCTGTTTTGTGTAGATGCCTCCTCCAAGCTGAGCAAAAAGAGCTGATAGGCTGGCTCCGAAACCGTATCCAACCAACATGCTAACGCCTTCTGGGTGATTTGCATTAATGCCGAAAATTAAAATTAAAAGCATAACACCCAGCATGTTGAAAGTAGCGATGGACAAACCCATGATGGAGCCGCCCCTGAAGGCGATAGTTAACGCTTGTCCCATGGAGGATCGGGCTGACTGGGTGGTGCGGACATTTGCACGAACTGAAGCATTCATACCGATATAGATAGCTAATAAAGAAAAACCACCTCCGACGAGTATCCCAAGGGCGACTTGCCAGTTTCCTTCAGGCATTGCAAAATACAAAATAATTGCTAGGCCCAGTAAGAAGGGAATGATGGTAATGAATTCACGCAGTAGGAAAGCATTTGCCCCAATTTCAATGAAATGAGCCAATTCCTTTATGAGGTCATTGCCATCATCCTGCTTGTAGAGCCAATAGTAGATCAGAATGATTGCAAAAATGCCAATGAATCCAGCAACATAAATGAATATATGAGCTGCGACGTCAAAGTTAATAAAATGCTCCTCTTGAAAAGGTATTTATTGATGGGACATTGACTGCTTTAATGACTACAGGATTGTACGGTAGTCGACAAATAGTGTCAGGTAATATAAATGTCATTATTAACCATCTATATCAGGGGCGAAAAATTATGTTGGTATATGCTGATCACTGCTTACATATTTCTCAGGCGGTAGATAGTTATTTGTGGATAACATACTGCTATAATTCCATATAATGGATTTTATTTACTAAATTACCTACTTAAATGGGTCAGATTATTGATATCCTTTCCAGATATGACTAAGTTATTAGGTCCGGTGAAATCAAAAATCCACCTCTGGATTCCCGTGATGTTTGCCGCATTGCTGAAAACCTGGTTGTTATTCATTGACAGCATACCCTTTAATGCAGATGAGGCAATTGTAGCCTTGATGGCGCGCCATATTAACCAGGGCGAATTGCCAACATTTTTTTATGGACAGGCATATATGGGCAGCTTCGATGCAATCTTGGTTGCTCTCGGGTTTAGGCTGTTTGGCGAGCAGATCTTGGTAATCAGAATTATCCAGAGCCTTTTGTACCTGGGAACGGTTTTTACAACCGCACTCTTGGGGCATAGATTGTTTCATTCACAGAGGGCTGCGCTTATTGCAGGTCTGCTGACTGCTGTGCCGCCTGTTAATATTACCTTGTATTCAACCGTCAGTTTAGGCGGATATGGAGAAATGCTGTTGGTAGGGAATCTAATCCTTCTGGGTGGTCTATGGATTATTCGAAGAGTAAAAGAGGAGGGATTTGAGCCAGGCAGAATATTTTTTATAGGTTTGTTAACCTGGGGAGCAGGAACTGGGTTTGGTTTTTGGATTTTTGGTTTATCTCTAGTCTATGCCATTCCAGTTGTATTGGTACTATTTTGGGTAAACTGCAAATCAGCAAATAAAAAGATAATATTGCAAACTGGCACCTTGGTTTTAGTAGGAGCGATTCTTGGATCAATCCCATGGTGGACATTTGCGATTAAAGAAGGCAGTGCAGCGCTAATTTCGGAACTCGCAGGCAGTGCTATCGCCGATATTACTAGCGTTCCAGTACTATTTCTACCCCTGAAACGAATTGGATACCTGATTTTATTCGGAGGATCAGTGATTATGGGGCTCCGCCCCCCCTGGGACGTGCGGTGGCTTATGATGCCACTTTTGCCATTCATCCTTATTTTCTGGCTCTCGGTTTTGTTTTTCAGTTTAACCAAGCTAACCAGGAATAAATATCAACCAGAGCTGTGGATAATCAGCTTGATAGGAGCGGTCTTATTGGCTGGTTTTATTTTCACTCCATTTGGGAGTGATCCATCCGGTCGATATTTTGCGCCTTTGATAGTCCCGATGGCTTTATTTGGCGCGGATTTGATAGTAAGTAAGCTATCACGAAAAAATATTCTGCAGCTGGGATTATTAATTATGATTCTTATTTATAACCTGGGAGGGACAGTTCAGTCAGTATTAGATTTCCCTCCAGGATTAACAACCCAGTTCGATGAGGTAACACAAATCGATCAGAGGAAAATGGGCGAGTTGATAGGTTTTCTAAAAGAGGAAAATATTTACCGCGGTTATTCAAATTATTGGGTTACATACCCATTAGCTTTTTTGTCAGAAGAAGAAATTATTCTTGTACCCCGACTACCATACCATGAAGACTTCCGGTATACTGCCAGAGACGACCGCTATTTACCTTATGGAGACATGGTTGGCTCAGCCAGGGAAGTTGGTTATATAACAACGAATCATCCTGCGCTGGATAATTATCTCCGGCAGCAATTTAGCGCCAGGGATTTAACCTGGAAGGAAAAAAGAATAGGAGATTATCTGGTTTATTACGATCTTTCAAATTTGGTTCATCCTCAAGATATTGGTTTGGGAATAACAAGCACACCATGAAAAATCACAAAAAAACACCCGACATTGTTGCAGTGTTAATACCCCGCATAGGGGAGATTCTATTCATAGCGATTTTTATCGCCCTGATTGGTTTAGGACCTAAGCTGATGAATGTTGATGGGGACTTGGGAAGACATATAACTCTCGGTGACTATATTATTTCAAGCCGCTCTATTCCGACCAAAGATATTTTTTCCCATACAAAATTTGGTGATTCCCTTACTCCTCATGAATGGCTCGCTGATGTAGTTTTTGCTATCGCTCACATGGCAGCAGGGCTGGATGGGATTGTATGGATAACAGCACTGCTGATTGGCGCTACTTTCTGGTTGGTATATAAGCAAAGTTTAAATCTCAGCAGCATGTCCCTTCTTGCGCTTGCAGGTACGATTCTTGCCGCGGCAGCCTCAAGCCTGCACTGGCTCTCCAGACCGCATATTTTTACGGTATTTTTTGCAGTAATCTGGACAACTGAGCTTGAAAAACTGCGTATAGGAATTAGGAGGAATTGGGTAATTTTTCCAGTAATCATGCTGATTTGGGTGAATACACATGGCGCTTTTATTGCCGGGATACTGATCTGGGCCTGTTACTTTGTGGGATTTATGATAGACCAGAAGTTATCCTGGCAGAGAATAAAATCCTATCTTGGAATTGGGTTCAGCTCCTTGCTGGTTTCTCTGATAAACCCAGACGGTATTGGTATTTGGAGAACGGGATTAGGTTTTCTAGGCAATCAATATTTGGTAAGTCATACTGCTGAGTATTTACCTCCTGATTTTCACCAGATAAGCACATGGCCATTTTTACTGTTGATTGTGTTATCAATAGGGGTGCTAGCGATTTCAAATAAGAAGATGATTTCTTCTCATATTCTGCTGCTTTCTGGATGGACCGCGATGGCTCTCTGTTCTGCCAGGAACATACCGCTTTATGCAGTTACGGTTGTGCCAATCTTGGTAACTGTGAGCGCTGATTATATTCAAGGGATTAATTTAAACGGAGCTTCTGACAAATTTATCACTCTTCAATCAAGGTTTATGGATATTGAAAAATCATTAAAGGGTGGTTTATGGTCTGGAATAGTGGTTGTAATGGCAGGGATGCTATTAATGAGGGGTTTTCCACTGGATTTTCAAAATAAAGGCAATAAATTTCTGGACGATGTATTTCCAGTTCAGGCAGTAGATTGGGTAGAGAAAAATCAACTACCGGGGGAGGGATTTAACTATTTTCCCTGGGGAGGGTATTTACTCTACCGAATATGGCCTGGTACGCTTGTCTTTATCGATGGGCAAACGGATTTTTATGGTGAAGAACTTACCCGGGAGTATGAAAAAGTAATCACACTTTCACCGGGATGGGAAGATGTGTTGCAAAAATATCAAATTAGTTGGGTGCTCATGCCAACCCAATCTGAGCTAATTCAGCATCTTCAGGGCCTTGATGACTGGGACACGGTCTATCAGGATCAATTCTCAACAATAATGCTCTTGGGATCTGGAGAATGAGAAAAATATAAGCTTAATTAAATCTCTCATTGACAAAGGATAATTTATGCCTTGGATCAAAGAAGATAAATTTTATCTAATAGTACTGCTATTACTCATCTTAATCATGGCGATAAGGATACCCCTGGATACTGATATGTGGTGGCACTTACGTGCTGGTGAAGAGACCTTAAATTACCGCGTTGTGTACAAGGTGGATACTTTATCTTACACCCGAGCTGGCGAAGCTTGGATTAACCACAGTTGGCTGACACAAGTGTTAATGGTTTGGCTGTACAAAATCGGGGAATTTAAAGCTCTGTCACTTTGGGTTGGATTAACGGCAACATTATGCATGTTTTTTATTTACCTGCAGATGGAAGGATATGCGATTTTACGGGCAGGTGTTGTATTGTTAGCATCTTTTGTGAGTAGTGTGGTCTGGTCACCTCGCCCACAAATTTTCTCATTGTTGTTGTTTGCCATAACCGGGTTTATTATCTTTCGTTATAAAACGACGGGAAAGAATCAACTGTATTGGCTTGGCCCAATATTTATCGTCTGGTCTAACTTACACGGAGGATATATTCTAGGGACCATCTTGATTCTGTCTGTAATTTGTGGAGAAGTATTTGATCATTTTTTAGGAGAAAAATCCGAGTTTTCTTTAGGTTGGGAGGAAATTGGTCAATTGGTTATTTGGGGAGCTGCTGGATTTATATTAGCGGCAGTCAATCCGAACGGTATTAATATGTGGAGGATTCCATTTCAAACTGTGGGAGTTGTATCCCTTCAAAATTTGATCAATGAATGGGCTTCTCCTGATTTTCATCAGCCAATACAACAGTTGATGTTGATCCTTTTATTTGGAACATTTGCAGCTGTGGGATTATCAAAGAGAAGATTAGCTGGAAGTGATTTATTTATCATGGTCGTTTTTGGATTTCTGGCATTGACTGCAAGAAGAAACTTTGGTCCTTTTGCTTTAATTACTGCACCTGTGTTATCTAAGCATCTAGCCGATCTTTTTCATACTTGGAAGAAGAAGTTGGTAAAACGCTGGGAGATATTTCGCAAGGTTAGCGAGTTTCAGAGAAAATCAGATAAGAATATCAATTCCAAATTCCAGTTATTTTTGAATGGTGGTGTTGTGCTGTTTCTGATTACAGCTGTTTTCTGGAAATTGGCATATGTTACCAATACTGAACTAATCTCAAAAACTGAAAATCAGATGTTCCCGCAGAGTGCAGTTAATTGGATAAAGGAAGAAAACCCACCAGGTCAGTTATTTAATTCATATAATTGGGGCGGTTACCTTACCTGGAAGTTAAGGGAATACCCAGTTTTTGTTGATGGAAGAACTGATCTTTTTGGGGATGAGATATTGAGAAAATACATTGATGTAATTTCAGGTCACGAGGATTGGGAAAAAGTTTTGGCTGGATATGATGTTGGTATATTGTTAATTCAGGCAGATTCCACGATTGAAAAATTGGCCGTGAAAAGTGGCTGGGTAATTAATTACAAAGATCCAATTGCAGCAATTTTAACAAAAAAGCAATAAATAATGGGTAGCGAGAATGGTTAATTTGGCTAAATCGGCAACCAGGATGCTGCCTGGATGAAAGAATCAATTATTGGAAATTGTATTTTAGAAACATAGAAAAATTGTTAATTGAATGTGGTTTTTGATTGCTAATACGATTTATCATTAATAATTAGTCAGTGATGAGTGGAGCTCGTATGATTGTATGGATTCGGAAATCAATCAATTTTCATTCTAGGAACGAAGAAATTTTTTTTATTTACACAATTATCGGTTTAGCAATAATTCTAGGAGCTATTGTTAGAATACAGTATATATCCAATTCAAAATACCCAATCAATGACGGGGGTTTTTTCTTTCAGATGGTGGAAGATCTTAGAGATAATGGATTTAGATTACCAAAATACACAACCTATAATCAGGCAAATATTCCTTATGCGTATCCCCCCGCTGCTTTTTATTTGACTGGATGGATGCATTTTTGTTTTGGTATACCATTACTCACCTTGTTTCGGTATCTACCAGTAGTAATAAGTACTTTAACAATTCCCGCTTTTTACTATTTAACAAACGCTTTCTTGGATAATAAGTTCAATCGGGCGATAGCAACTTTCTTTTTTTCGATGCTCCCACGATCTTTTGAGTGGTTTGTAATGGGAGGAGGTATCACTCGATCATTAGGGTTCATTTTTTCGATACTAGCAGTTTATTTTTATTGGAAAATAAATTCAAGTGAAAAAAAGAAAACCTATCTTTTATTGGCTTCTGTATTTTCGAGCTTGACAGTCTTGTCTCATCCAGTTTCTTCGTTGTTTTTGGTTTTCAGCATAATAATTTTATTTATTTATTCAAAGCCAACAAAAATCTACGTACAAAAAAGTCTGATTATAGCTATTGTTGTTGTTCTTTTGACTTCTCCTTGGTGGATAACAATAATCACGAATCATGGAGTAAGCCCTTATGTTGGAGCAGGAAGTTCCGGCCATATAAATTGGTTTGAAATTAAGAATATTATCACGCAAAATTATGGATACGAGAATTCATACTTCTTGACAATATTTAGTGTATTAGCCTTGCTGGGAGCATTTAGCGGAAACAATAAGAATTCAATAAAGCTTACCATCTTATTAATTCTAGGATATATTGTTATTCCTCGGGGTGGTGTCGATTTTTTGACTGTTTACTTGGCCATATTAGCTACGATTGGATTTAAAGATGTTATTCATATTTGGAATGAAAAACAAAAAGTAGAACACCAAAATCTAATTCAGCAAATGAAGGAGAATAAGAAGACGCGGATATTTTTGTTTTTTATTATTGTCTATATTTTTTTGGCCGCATACACTTATAAATACGTTGATAACAAAGACCAGGTGCGATTAACAATAGATGATTTCAAGGCTATGGAATGGATTCGGGAAAAAACGGACGAAGATGCGACATTATTGTTGTATCCATCCTGGGATAAAAATAGGTATTGGTGGAACGATTACAGAGCAGAATGGTTACCGGCGATAACCAAACGAGTAAGCGTAACAACAGTTCAAGGGTATGAATGGTTGCCCGAATTGTTTGCTGAGCGAATAACAAGGTATACAGATTTGCGCTTCTGCAACCAAAGGGGATCAGAATGCATCATGCAATGGACAGAGAAATTCGATATTGATGTAAACCTCATAATAGTTGGGGACAGAATCGGTAAATTAAATTTAGTTGAGAGTTTCCAATTGGATGATGCTTATGAAGAAGTGTATAGGAACGAGGAAATAATTGTTTTTGAATATTTGAGTGAAGAATGATTGATGGTTTTTGGGGATATGGAAAAGTATTTATCTAATCGATGGTATTTGATGGAGTGATTTCACTTTAGGGATATTAGTGGAAATTCAGATATTTTAAATTGGACCAAAAGAGAATAGTAATGATCAGAAATAAGTTTAAAATTAATAATTACAATTATCTTTATTTCAGTGCATTGTTTTTCCTTGGCAGAATGATTCTCATCCTTGCTTTGCCACTTGAAGGCCTAAAATCGTACGGAGATTACTGGAATTATTTTCATATTGCTAGTCTCGGTACGCCATTTATTGACTTATGGGTGGAATTCCCACCCTTTTTCCCTTTTCTGGCAAGATTGCTATATCAACTTGTTGGTGGGAGTCAACATTCATTTGAATATTTGCTAGCGATATTATTTTCTTTTGTACAGGCAGGAAACCTGTTTCTGTTTCAAGTAATTGCACGCAAACAGTATGCGGTTGAAGAAACAAAAAAAAGAACCTTGATTTATTTGTTCATTATTATTAATTTGTTTTACGGTTGGGCATATTTTGATTCATTGGTAGTGTTCACTTTGCTTCTCGGCGTATACTGGATATTAGAACAGAAAGATATAAAAGCTGGCATTGCTTTAGGAATTGGCGGATTAATAAAATGGTTCCCTGTTCTAGCTCTTGCAGCAGCGTGGAAATGGCGTGGAAGAAAAGGCGCGTTGCGAACAATTTTCACTGCTTTTGTGTTAGTTGTGATGGCTTGGGGAATATTATTCAGCTTCTCGCCCGAATTCACTCGTGCTTCTTTTGTATCTCAAGGAATCAAAGGATCATGGGAAACAGTTTGGGCAATCATGGATGGAAATTTAGGTACCGGGAACTTTAATGCGGAAATAAACCGATTAGACCCAAGTACCGTGTACCTCTCCACGGGCAACGAAGCTAAACTTTCTCCCTGGATTTCACTTATAGCTTTTGCCTGTGTTGGCTTTGGTATTTTCCTTCGCTCAAAATTGGACGATGAGATTAAAATGATTTCATTTACCGGATTTACGGTTGTAATGTTTATTCTTTGGTCGCCAGGATATAGCCCACAATGGGTTCTGTTGTTATTGCCGTTCGTTTTATTAAGCTTTAATATATGGCGCGGAACCTTGATGAGTTTTATCCTCGTCTTGATAAATATATTAGAATGGCCAATTTTCCTTTCCAGAGGGTGGTTCCATTTCCTCGAGGAAATTATTGTTATAAGAACGATCGTTATTTTGGTTTTAGCAGGACTGTTTGTTTATAATATTTTTAATAATAAAATAGATAAAGAGGAAAAGAATCTTGAGATCGTTAGCTGAGAATACGAAAACAAAGAGGATAAATCTACTTGTGTTCGCTTTCTCTTTAATTCCCTTTGTTTTATATATGTATATCGTAGTTCAAAGGGTTGATTTCCCCTTTGATGTGGAATGGGCGGAGGGGGCAGCGTTAAACCAGGTAAATCGAATATTATCCGGTAATGCGCTATATGAAAAACCTACAATTTATTTTGCACCTCTGGTATATACACCTTTTTATTATTATGTCTCTGCCGCTGTTGCGTTATTTACTAAAAATATATTATTGTCATTGCGTCTTGTATCAGTCATTTCTTCTTTTGGCTCCGTCGCAGTTATTTATTGGCTGGTCAAAAGGGAAACGGGCAACGGTTTCGCAGGATGGCTTTCGGGGATATTATTCCTGGCTTGTTTTGAGTTAAGCAATGGATTTTACGACTTAGCAAGAGTAGATTCCTTTTATATTTTAATTACTCTTTTAGTCCTGGCGGCAATTCTTACAGCTAAGAAGAAAGCAGGTTTGGCGGCCTCTGGAATTTTATTTGCAATTGCTTTTTTTACTAAACAATCCGTTTTAATTATTTTCTTTCCCCTGATAATTTACTTTGTATTCTTAGACTTAAAAAGGACCTGGATATTTCTAATAACAGCTGTGATTGGCATAGGAATTCCAATATTAATTATAAATACAACTTCGAATGGCTGGTTCGGATATTATATTTTTTTACTTCCAAAAGAACATGGTTACTCAATTATTGACGTGATTAACTTTTGGGTGGGAGACACTCTCCGTCCGCTGGGTATAGCTGCGGGTTTTTTGATCTTAAATTTTTTACCAAAAAATGTTATGCACAGGAAAGGTGAAAATCAGAGGAAGAAGGCAGTTTCCAAGGATATGGATATTGACTTAGTACCAGCAAAATTTGATTTAAATAACTTCAATGCGAACATAATTTATCTTCTGTTTGTGGTTGGGGCATTTCTTGCTGCCTGGATAACACGTTCGTCTAATGGTGGGGGATCAAATAATTCAATGTCTGCTTATGCTGGGAT
Source organism: uncultured Anaerolineales bacterium (assembly GCA_964532455.1). Taxonomy (GTDB): domain Bacteria; phylum Chloroflexota; class Anaerolineae; order Anaerolineales; family UBA11858; genus B10-G9. The sequence goes on along the minus strand of CAZHHT010000078.1, from coordinate 4,421 downwards.
GGCTATCATGTTTGGATTAGGATATGATCTGGCGTTGCGGCATTTGAGGAAAGTAAGTTTGGGCGGAATAATTCCACAGGTGTATATCTCAGCTTTGGTAGTGATTCAACTCATAAGTCTGACTTACAATCCATTTAACTATATTCCCACAAAGGCTGACAAGACAGCTAACTTAATGCTTCTGGAACTGATAAGCGAATCTCCTGGGGAAGTTTTGATACCGTATAGAAGCCATTTACCTGGCTTGGTAAATAAAGAAGTCCATATTCATGTTGTAAATTTATTCGAAATAACAGGCTACTTTCAGGGGGAAATATTGTCAGAGGGCGATGAAATAATTAATGAGATTCGCGGAGGTATATGTGAACAAGAATATGCGGTCATAATCCTTGATCAGCCATTGCCATGGTTTGGGGATCAGATTGCAAAAACGTATAGCTTAGTGCCTGAAGCGAAACTTGAAGTACTCGGATTGGGCAGCAGAGAGATGTCGTGGCAAGAAGGGCTAGATCATATCTATCTTCCAGTTGAAGAATGGAACTCTGAGAGTTGTTATGAAACTTACTAAGTGAAAGTTATTAAAGGGAGCTAGATTGAATTGGAAAAATAATAATAAGTGGAGCTGGTTACTGGTTACTTTTCTTGGAGTATGTTGCGTTCTAGGCTTGTCCTGGGTAAACTTTTCCTTTTCCAAGAACAATCCAGGTGGTAATGATTTTTTAGTCCACTATGTGGGGACAAGATCGTTTTTACTGGAGGGTATCAGTCCCTACAGCGATGAGGTCGCGATCCGTATTCAAACTGCTGCTTATGGTCACCCTGCGCAGGGTAACGAGCATGAATTGCGGGTAGCTTATCCTTTGTATTCAATTTTCTTATTTTTGCCATTTTCGCTTATAAAAAACTATTTTTTTGCCAGAGCAGTCTGGATGACGGCGCTTGAAGTGGCATTAATAATAATGGCATTTGTGGCGATGAATCTTGTAGATTGGAAACCGCATCTCTGGCTGCAAGGGGTTATTCTGCTGTTTTCTTTGACTTGGTATCATGCAATCAGGGGGGTTATTAATGGGAATGCGGTTATTTTTATCGCCTTGATGTTATCAGTAATCTTTATATCGATACGGGATAACAAAGATCGGTTCGCTGGTTTTTTATTGGCAATTACTACAATTAAACCCCAGCTTGTCGTCCTGCTGATTCTTTTTATTATCATCTGGGCTTTGTATAAAAAACGTTGGACTTTGATAAAGTGGTTTTTAGGAACCTTGACAGCCTGTATTTTAATTGGGATCATTCTCATTCCCGATTGGATACTCCAGAATCTTTGGGAAATACTGAAATATCCAGCGTATAATCCTGCAGGCACACTCGCAGAAGCGTTGTCAGAATGGGTTCCCGGGTTGGAATCGCCGTTAAAATGGGGGATATTAATTGCCTTCGGGGTTTTGTTGTTTTATGAGTGGTGGGCTGGAAGGAAAGGGAGTTTTGAAAGATTTTTATGGGTGGCTCTTCTGACTTTAACTATCAGCCAATGGATCGGTGTTCAAACTGATCCAGGGAATTTCATCATACTTTTTCCAGCCATAGTATTGATTTTATCTATTTGGGATAAACGATGGAAAGCGAGGGGAGCGCTTATCGTAAGCTCTGCCC
>CAZHHT010000078.1:0-2755 GCA_964532455.1 uncultured Anaerolineales bacterium | reverse complement strand
TTATGGTTACTTTTCACACTGACTATACAACAGTCTTATCAACCAATCCAAAGTCCTGTTATGTTTATCCCGTTGCCGGCGATTTCTCTGGTTGGACTGTACTGGATAAAGTGGTGGGTGATTGCTCCTGCTAGGACGTACTGGACCGAAAGCAAATGAGCTGGAAATATTACTTCCTATTTGGTAGTCTAAGCTTATTGATTTTGATCCCAATATCCTTATTTCAAACTGCGCCAGGTTATATGGACGCGGAGTATTATTACGCAATGGGATTGCGTATAGTTAGAGATAAAAGTCTATTAGAACCATTTAACTGGAACTATTTGAACGGTTTTTATAGCCTTCCTCAGCCGGCTTTTACATTCTGGATGCCTTTCACATCTTTCTTAGCCGCCCTGGGTATGGCGTTGACTGGTTTAAAAGCTTTCGCCGGAGCAAAAATTGGTTTTCTAGCTGTTTTTGTTTTTGTTCCGCCCCTGACTATGAAAATAGCCTATGTTCTAACTGGCGAGGAGAAGACATCGAAACTGGCAGGTCTTGTGAGCATCTTTCCAGTTTTTTACAGCTCTTTTCTAGGAACGACAGACTCGTTCGGTGTTTTGATGATTTTGGGGGCAATGTTCTTTTTACAGATAAGAAAAGAAGAAGGATTGTGGAAGTATCTTTTCCTGGGACTGATTACCGGTCTTATGCATTTAACAAGGGCAGACGGTTTGCTCTGGTTTGCAGCCGCTTGTTTTTATATACTCAAGAGGAAAGAGAATACAGTTAAGGCTCTATCTATGTTGGGGATAGGTTATCTCTGTATTATGGCGCCCTGGTTTATTAGAAACTGGCTAGTGATCGGAGAGATAATGCCTCCAGGAGCTTCCAGAATGCTTTGGCTGACTGAGTACAACGATCTATTCACCTTTGAACCTGCTGAGTTAACCTTCGTAAATTGGTACAAGCAAGGATTAGTTAAAATATCACGAGATTTATTAGGGGCTTTCAGCACTAACATTAAAACTGCTCTGATTGTACAAGGACAGATAATTCTTGTTCCGTTAATTGGAATTGGAATCAAAAAGACTTGGAAGGATTGGGGTGTTCGATCTGCTGTAGTTATTTGGGGATTGATATTTTTTATAATGACCCTGGCCTTTCCTTTTGCTGGTTCAAGAGGAGGGTTATTTCATTCTGGCGCTGCTTTGCAGCCGATATTGTGGGCATTATCTGTTATTGGTTTGATGGATTTAATTACCTGGGGTGTAAATCAAAGAGAGTGGATCAGAAAGCAGGCGGAATGCGTTTTGGGATTAGGTCTTGCAATATTTCTAGCAGGTATGACATTATTTGTTGTTCAGGATCGCGTGATTGGCAAGGATTTCTCTCAGCCGCAATGGAATCAGAGTTACCAGGAAAATTTAAAGATAGGCAAAGAGCTAACCAAGTTGGGAATAAACGCAGAATCTTTAATCATGATTAACAACCCTCCCGGCTTATACATTACAACGGATAGATCCGCCGTAGTTATACCTAATGGCGGAATTGCTACTTTACTTAGATCCGCTGAGAAATTAGGTGCAGAGGTGCTAATCTTGGAAGTAAATCATCCAGGTGCTTTAGATTATCTCTATTCGGAACCACAAAAAGAAAGCAAATTGGAATACCTGCAAACGGTTTCAGATGTTCATTATTTTAGTTTCTACAACTCAAAGGAATAAGAACTGAATATGATCTCTCGAAAAAATGTTCTTGTGCTGGGATTGATAGTCTTTATGTCATTTGTTTTTTACCTGGGATGGAGCGGATTTACTTCAGGTTTTGGTTTTCCTTTAGATGATGCCTGGATACATCAAACATATGCTCGGAATTTCGGGGAGCGATATCAATGGAGTTTTCTGATTGATACCCCGTCAGGGGGATCTACGAGTCCATTGTGGGGAACATTAATCGCGCTATTATACCTGTTAAAAATACCGCCACTTTGGGGAACTTATTTTTTTAGCTTTTTAATTTTATGGGGAACTGCAATCGCCGGATCTATATTGTTCGAAAAGATATCTCCCCAAAATGGATCGTATAAATTAATTGCAGGGGGATTAATTACCGCTGAATGGCATCTTGTTTGGTCAGCGCTGTCTGGTATGGAAACTATCCTGCTGATTTTTTTATCGCTAATTTTCTTTTGCTGGTTGATGGATAAAAGGGAAAACTGGTGGATTCCGGGGATCCTGATTGGGATATGTGTTTGGGTTAGACCGGATGGCTTAACATTGCTGGGCCCGGCAGCAATGAGTTTATTGTTTCGGGGTTACTCATTAAAAAAGGTGCTAAAAAAGGGTCTAGCTTTTGCTGCGGGCGCCCTCTTGTTATTTGGACCATACATTTTATTTAATTGGCTGGTATCCGGAGATGTCTGGCCCAACACATTTTATGCGAAACAAGCTGAGTATGAAGCTCTCAGGCAATCGGGTCTATTTGGTCGATACTTTAAAATTGGTCTGCAATTTGTTACAGGGATTGGCATTTTACTACTTCCGGGAATAGTTGTAGAAATGAAAGATCAAATACAATCTAAAAACTGGGAAGCCGTAGCCGCTTTTATCTGGATGGTAGGTTATATAGGTCTTTATGCCTGGCGATTACCGGTAACTTATCAGCATGGGCGGTATATAATTCCAGCAATGCCAATCGGATTTTTATTTGGTTTGTCAGAGCTTATTAAATGGGCAGAAATGCAGGCAGAGGAACTCTGGCGCAGAGTGGTTTG
>CAZHHT010000077.1:0-14745 GCA_964532455.1 uncultured Anaerolineales bacterium | reverse complement strand
TCCTGCCAACGATGTTCTTGAGGAACTTTGCCAGAGTGGGCCATTTCTCTGCAATCATTGTGGTCTCCTAAGGGGACAGGAAAAGAATGATCTGATATTTAATAATCCTATTCTGTAGTAATCATTTTGAGCTCTTCAAATATTCGTACCATAGCAAAGGTGTCTAAGGTGCAGTATGCAGATAGAGCCTCTAGAACTTCTCCTTTATAATCTTGGTATTTACTTTCCAGAATAGTTTGGGCCCAAAGTCTTCTGGCATACAGGCCATCTTGAACTTTCAAGTCCTTATAACTCAACTCTGGAACCACGACGGGTAAAACAGATTTAAGGGATGCACTGCCAAAGAACTCTTTATCCACCAACCACATATTGGAAAACGGAAGCATTAGATCATTCATTCTGTCATTCATGTTATCTAAAAACTCTTTGTGTTGGGGGTATAGAGCTGCCATAGTTTGATTACACTTTTTTTCATACCCCATGTACCAGGCAAGAATGGTGCCTGTACTTCCAATGTCTTTTTTGAGCTGCGAAAGTAATCCTGGCATGGGATTGGAATTTTCCTGGTGTAAGTATTCTTTATGTTCTGTCTGTTCTCCAGGCTCCCGGATAATGTGAAGTGAGTATTGGAAAGGGTAATCTTTGTATGGCCCCATTCCGTCAAAGAAAGGAACCAGGCTTGATAAGGTTTCGTAATCAAAAAAATACAAGGGATAATCAAGACTGTTGATATATTCTTTGATCTGTTCTTTGTTAACAATTCTCTGGTTTGATTTGGTAGTTTGGATTTGAGCCAGCTGTTTGGGTCGGAGAGAGTATTCCTCGGGAACATCTTGAATAAGCTCGATCCCCGCTTCTTCCAGTATTTCAATTTGCTCTGAGTTTGGATAGCTCAGATGATAAATACTGTACTCATCCATATCCGGGCTTAGGGTTTTATGCACTTCCAGCCAGTCTTGGAACCACGAGGTGTTAGAAATGTTGAGCCGATTAACATATCTGGGCGAAATATCCGGTAATTCCCCCTTTTTTAGAACTTTGAAAGCTTCTTGAATTTGATCTTTGGTGATTTGGCTAAGGCTCTTAATTGCTTCGGTGACATCGGTGACAGAACAGATTTTTTTGGATCTATTTCGCCTTCTTTTATGTATTCATTATTTACATGAACGATAGAGAGGCTTCGGATGGTAAGCCCTGATTTTTCCAGAACTTCTAATTGAAAAGCCAGGTCGTACTCATGTCCGGGTTTTACTTTGGTGCTGCTCTTGATTTCGAATAAATCAAATGTGTTGCCTTCTACTCTGTCTAATACATCAAAAATGCAGGTGATGCCGCCTGATTCAAATCTGCCCTGGAAAATAGTTTTGACTCTACTATGTATAGCGTCTTTGGTTCTTTGAGTAAGATTTTTGTATTCTTGGTAATTATTGAATCCCAATTTAACACCATTGGGAAATAGATTTTCTGCAATACTTTCAAACTTATGACCTGCGTCAAACATCGCTTGAGTATTTGCATCTATAGGGGGAAGTTTGTGTTTCTCGTGCTTTTTTAACCACAACCAAGCAGGGTGGCGGAGAAATAGCATGTAATCAGACTTGGAGAGGGCCATGTTTCCTTTATGACAATGATAAATGTGCTATTATCAAAAAACTCAAGTTGGGAAATTTTGTATATCTGCCCAAAGGGTATGTTCCAGGGTATCGAAAGTGCCCATACATGTCCTTCAACTTATGCCTGGCCTGCACGGGCGGTGAAAAAGAAATACAATGACCGCGTTCTTATTTGTATTAAGCCATATCTTTTCTTCTACGGAACAATGTAAGGGTTTTCCAAATGGATTATCACTCTATAAAGATACGTGTCTGTTTTTTCCATTCCTGAGGACTCTATATCGCCTTCAAAAGTTATCTCTTGGCCTTTATTCAGCTGAAGGCTAGCCTCTTTTGATAAAGTGAACCATACATCCTGAACGCAAGGGTATGAATTCATGCAGATGTTAACCTGGTATGATACAGACCCTAGAAAATCATTTTCCGCCACGTCATTTATAATACCAACCCAATGTACCCTTTCTCCATTAATACTTCTAACATATTCTTTCCATTGGACATCAGTTAGGGTGTTGTATTTATTGAGTATTGAATAATATGTAATATCAGAAATTTCTTTCGTTGGTGCTGGTGTCGCATTTTCGCTTTGGTCGGTTGAGCTCCCGGTTCCTCCGACGATCCCCTCAACTGTTCCACCAAGTATCGAGCCAATCGCAATACACAATCCGACCATGATTACAACGGCGAACAGAAACATCAATAAAGGACTTCTTCTTTTAGCCATTTGCATATCCCTAATAAGTAGCTTTTCATGGAATTATTATGCGGTGCCTTAATTATCATTATACTCTTGTTCATTTTCACAAAGGCAGAGGTAAAGCCTGTTGAAAATGAAAAACAATCATTCATTGGAGTAGTTCCGGTGATTTTAGACTTGTTTCGGTTATGATAAGAATAATTCGTGATTATGTTCAAAACACGACAGTCTGATGAACACCAATGAATAATTTCTTTATATCGTGCTATACAGGCAATAATACATGAAAGAATTCTCTCAATCAGATCTCGACAAACTATCCAATCTGCTTGCTGAGCTGAACTCCATAGGAGAGAAGATCTCGGAGATCACCCAGCGGCCGGCCACCATTGGGCATACCGGGGAGTACATTGCAGCTGAGATCTTTGATATCGAGCTAGAAGAATCGGCCAATGCAAAAGGGAATGACGGCCGCTTTAGAAGCGGCAACATGACCGTCAATATCAAATGGTACAGCAAACTGGAATACATGCTGGACATCAACCCAGAAGCTCTCCCAAACTTTTTCCTGGTCATGACCGGCCCCAAAGCACTAGAACCTACCTCTAAGGGCGGAATACGGCCCTGGTTGATCGACTACGTGTTTTTAATCAACGCAGCTGAGCTGGTGATTGAACTGAATGCGAGAGGTGTGAAGATAGGGGTAGCTACATGTGTCCAGAAACATGAATGGCAAGCTGCTGAGATCTTTCCTAATAAGAGGAGCATGGTATACCGGATGTCTGATGATCAAATGGGAAAGCTCATGGCATTTGGATCCGGATTGGCAGAAAGCTGGTATTAGATTTTATTAGTCGGACGGTGAATATATGGGCACCTCAAAGATGATATTAGACGTTTATGTGGGCTGGGAAGCCAACGGATCTATTCAGTATGATATTCATAACCATGCTGACCTCTCAGACGATGAGGTGATCAGAGTGTTGTCACTCAGTGTGCCAATTATAGTCAACACTGAATTAGGCGAAATGAATTTCCAACAAGCGCTTTCTTTATGTGATTCTCTCTTGACCTTTCTGAGGTCAGAAACCATACCAACCAGAACAATTGAATTAGACTATTCAGGAGCACGTTTACAGTGTTTCAAGTCAAACAGTGTCAAAATTTCATATATCCCCGATGTAGATTATCAGGAGAGAAACGAAGAAATAAACAGGGGTATAAAGAATTTTATTCTGAACTTGATAATGAGTATCTTTGATATTGCTACGCCAGAACTTCGAAGATTAATCAAAGATTATCTATTATTGATAATGCATAATTATTTTCTAGTTGTCCTTCCAACGGTGGTAAAAGAAAATGATCATAGCTATTCACTCAAAACATTTGAGATTCGATTAAGAGCAGACTCGTTTTCCCGATCACTCAGATATAAGTTGGCAAAGCCAAAAACAATACCGATTGACGAGTTTAATTCCCTGTTGGCACAAACTAAAACGGCATATGCTGGCTACAAAGAAAGCGGAACAAAACCATTGGAGTTAATGGATGAAATCGAAAAATGGGAATTCACGCGAGACAATTTAGTACCAGCCCTAGAAAATGCTATGCTTGATGAAGTACGTGAAAAAGAAAGTGAACAAAACAATAATTTAACACTAATTTCTGAAGACGACGACTTATCCGAACGATTGCTCTCCTTGGCGAAAATCCTTCGCCAGTCCCCCTTTGATACTGAGCCCTCTACAGACTCGGCTTCAGCGTCAGAACAACAGAAGATGAAATATTTATTTGCTCACAACGTCTTTCCGATGATCTGTCTAGGTAACAGCAAGGAGACTTTTAGAAGGCTTTCTGGGTCTAAAGCAAATAGTTATTTGGTTGATCTATGGAAATCATTAGAAAATAAAGTAGGAACAGCGGCCGAATATAGAGGATTGCATCTGCTCAAGGAAGCGAAATTAGGTGACAACAAGATGGTCTTCATAATTAATATGCCCGAGCCCTCCCTTGTTCCAGAAGCATATCTGATTGGCGTAGCTATGGGGGTTACAAAATCACTTCTGACAGTTGAAGTAAAGAATGTTCGATATTTTTCTCTTGAATTGGGACGGGATTATAATAGCGGTCTTCCCGAATATCATTTTTGCGAATGGGTTGGGGTTGTTAACCCGAAACATAAAAATTATGGCCAGCTAGAAAGCCCAGCTCCCGATAACTTTATTTCAAGAATCAAAGATATATTTTAGGGTTTATACAAAAGCCAGGATAAGCAAAGAAATTTCATTATTGACCTAAAAACTTTCTTCGACAGAGAGAAGATAGGTGATACATTATTGAGCGAACCCCACGTTATAAAGCGAACATCTTTCTAAAAACCTCTCTTACTTCTGGCGTTAGCTCTTTTGCCAGGCTTGGAACCGCGCCTTTTTCTAGGAGCGTGTTTACAAGTCCCGTAATCTCAGGAGGCAAATCATTACCTTGCTCTCTAATCTCTAAGAAATAATTGTATAGCGTCATAGCAAATGCTTCCCCGTGATTTTGTGACCACTCTTTCTCTGACAATCCTGCCCAGTTTGAGAATATAACCTGATCAGATCTTGGAATTGTGGAGGCGAAAAAGATAAATGACAATATGATCATAGTGTGTACATCAGGGTTTTCTCCAGCAATGAAAAGATGTCTCCCGTCGGGAAACTTTGTAACGCCTCCAGTTATGGCTCCTTCTTGATTTATTAGATACGATGTTTCGGTCGCGTTTATGGTTGGCACGCCCAATAACATCTTTCTTATGGCATTCATCGGCGCAGGGATGACATTAGGTGGCATCATTGATAGATTCCTGCTAAGCCCCTCTAGCAGATCCTTGTCAACGGGCTCAAAAAGCCTATTTTCCTGTTTCCTTCTGAGCAGTTGTCTTTCATAAATCTCTTGATCAACTTTTCGAGAAGGAACCTCGGATGTTTTTCCGGTTTTTACATCCTGAACCACTATTCTTGGTTCACCTTGATGCCTTATTTGACTGTATCTTGTCAAGAGATGCACTGCCAATTTCCCAAGGATGTCATATTGTGATGAATAGGAAGGTATCAGTCGGTCATTCGTTTTTTTCAGGGTAGGTGCTCCTCCAATTTCCCCCAAGACTAAGCCAGCGGCATTTTGCCAGAAGTCTTGTTGCCAATAATCTGAGCGCGCTTCTCTCTGTTTCGCAGGATGATCTATGTGCGACCAGAGGGTTCTGAAGTCTGGCCCCTCAATTTCCTTGATTGTGTTTCTGAGCAAATGTGCCGAATCCGCCTCCTTATTTCCCAGGTGCTGATGTCTAACTAACAGCATGTTGACAATTCGAGGATCCTTGACTTGACTGCATTTATCAAGCAGGCTGCTCCCCCACCAAAACTCTCTGAAATCAACCTCGTCAATCTCGTTTACTAGTTTCAGGATGGCAGTTTCGTCCATGATAGTTCCTTTTGCTGTGCCTTGTTTTCACCAAGGTAGAAGAACAACGGCAGTACGATCGGGGTATTCTTCCAGATTTGTACCTAATTATAAATTACAATACCTCTAGGCCGAATGGATATGGGGTTTCGCCCAAAAGAAATAAAATTAGGTATCATGTCCTGAATGATTGGGAAAAACAAAAGGTTGTCAAGAATGGCAGCACTTGCTGATTATCCAGGAAATCTTTTTGAAAAAGCCTTTGCATTCAAGCTATGAGATAAAGGCATGAACTCAGCCGGTAATATCCCAAGGAAGAGATGAAAAGGGACCTGTTGATTGTTGAGAAAGATACCAGGGGCTCGCTGACAAGCCGTCTCTCTGCAGAAGGGTATTCTGTTTGCCTGGCTGAAACAGGAACTGCCGCCCTGAAGGCTCTGGGCAGCCACAAGATCACCCATGCTGCTATCCTGAATGCCATTTCCATGAGAACCAACGGAGCCAGAACCTGCTCCTCTTTAAAAAGGGCAATCCCTGATCTGCCAATCCTTATCATCTCTGACCGTGCAAAGCCGGCCCAGGCCGATGTTCTGCTGAGCCCAGGCGCCAGCATCAGGATTCTGGTCAATAGGGTAGAGCTGTATTCTCCTTTAGATAAAAAGAGCTGCCTGCATTATGGTGATATTTACCTGGATGAAAAGAAACAGCGGGTTTTTTCTCCTAAAGGTGTTACTCACCTGGCTACCAAGGAAATCGAGCTTTTGAAGTACCTGATCAAAAAGCAAGGCGCTGCAGTGACCAGGGAGGAGCTTTTCAGGAAGATATGGAAAACGTCCTACGTTGAGGACCTGAACACGCTCTATACCCACATCAACTTTCTGCGGAGCGCGATCGAGCTAGATCCTGCGAATCCTCGCTATTTGCACACGGTTCGGGGGAAAGGATACCTTCTGGACGGCAAGTGAGGCGCCTGGAGGGCCGGAGAGGCACCAGTCAGCGTCGGCCTATAGCTAGATTGCCCCGAAACATCGACCATTTTAACGTATTGCGTATAGGCAATATAGTATTATAAAAATCCTTATCCAAAAACACTAATAAAAATGAGCAGCGCTTGATTAATCAAAACAATAGCTTCATCCAGGGGGAAAAGATGACAGAAATCCAATTTGATGAACTCTCTTTTTGAAGGAGATCCGCCGCAATTCAAAACGGGAGACATAAAGGTTCGGGGACCCAGAAAAAACAACACGGTTGACGATAGGATTAAAGATGTCTCCGGGGTGATCAACGAAATGGACCTGTGGGCGCTGGTAGTGGTTGAGGGACCCAACAGAGTAGGGGAGCTACAGGACTTCTTTGACCGGGATTTTTACTCAGAATAATAATTGGAATTGGATCATACCATTTTATCAACCCGTTTGTTGCCCCATCCCACAGGGAGTGTAATTCTCATAGCATTCAGAAATATTTCCTGGAGATCTAATTCTTTGGCTGCCACGTCGAGATAATGGGCCTGGTTTTTGGCCACCGTAGAGATTCGCCACTAACTTAACTTACACGCGCCGATGCCGGAGTATAATTCATTTTAGTGAACCCGGGAGAGACAAAAGCCTCCCCTGGCAAGTTGCCCTAAGGGTCAGTAAGATCTTGACGACGCAAAAGACCCCGCCCTTAAAACAACACTCATCAAAAGGATAGACGAGCCAATGAAACCCTCCTTCGCTCTCACTTTGCTCCTCTTGCTGATACTGCCCTTCCTTCTTATCGCCTGCGGGCAAGGAGCCCAACCCGCGGAACCCACTGCGCTGCCCACCGTACAACCTACAATCACCGCCTCGCCCCAGCCCTCCCTGACACCTTTGCCTACAGAAATCCCGCCCCCGGATGGCTCTGAGGAGTTGGTCTCCAGGCTGGGAGTAAGAGCTGATGTGGTGCTGAATGAGAGTGGAAAGTATGACCTGATTTACAACAACAAAGTGGTTGGAGAGCTGGGTAATGAGAAGCAGATTAGTTTTCAAGTAGAAGAAGAGATGGTTTCCATTTCAATAGAAGATTTAGAAGTGAAAGAAAATAATCTGGTATCAATCAACAGACCAAGAACAGAAGAGATGGGAGTGGATTGGGTAGAACAGGTATGGACAATAAAGATAAAGGGGGAGAGAGTAGCGGTACCAGAACCACAGATACTCTTACCAGAGACATACGAAGAGACGTTAATAGTGAAGGAAGAAGCTCTAGATTGCTTCATGCCTAAATTACTAACGATGGAGAAGAAATGGTTAGATGAAAACGGGTGGGGGGAGAATGATATAGAAATGGGGTTACCTAGTTTAAAAGATAATACGGGTTTGCCCTATGCATACAGGGAGATTCGTATTTTTGATAAAGAGAAAGGGTGGCCTTCCAATTATGATGTGCTAGTGACTTCTTGGACTAGGATTGAGATGGGGGATGGAGGAAAAATTGATTTGGTGGGTGTACCTTTTAAGACTCGTCAACTAGATTTTGGTTCTAGTGAAGGAGAAAGTTTTGTTTGGCATTTTGCTTTTGATGACGAAGCGACGATGAAGCAAACCTATGCAATTATTGAAAGGTTGGGTAATAAGAGTGAGGAATATATACAGGATCGAGTGGAAAAAAAGCGAGCTGAATATGTGTTTGATGGATTTAAGAGGGGAGAGTCTTTATTGATGGTGAGAGTGTTGGTAAATACGGAAAATATTGAAGGAATGAAGGGGTTTGTGATGGAACAATACCAGATCGAGAGGTTTGGATTTGAGAACATAGCAAAGTTGATGAGAAGATTAGAAAAAAGAGTGCCGGAGTACAGTGATCTTTTGGGAAGAGAGATGGTTTACTGGGGTTCAGGTAGTTTCAAATCGAATCCAGACCCACCTGAGTGGTTTGCAGAAATGATGGAGGGGGAAATAATACCGAGTGCAGTTTTAATTTGGGATTACTAGCATTTGTTGATTGTTAGACATGCAAACCTTAAAACAACACCCATCAAAAGGAAAGATAAGCGAAAATGATTCAGATAAAGTTCTTCTATAATACAGAATTCGAATTTACCAGATAGAAATTTGTGACTACTCAATATCCACAACTACGTTTGCGTCTAACCCATATAACATTCCACCTTGGGGTTTTTTGCACATCCCCTCAAAAAGGTTCAATTCAGAGCCTCAGAAATACTGAATTCCCCTCTAACAAGGTTCTGTACCACCGATTCAAGATGATAATCGCGAAGTTGAAGGATCAATGACTGATGTTTGAGCCGCGTTCCTTTGGCGACTGGCTTTTCAGGAAGCTTGCTGCCTGGAAAGTGGGTTTGTTGAATCCAGGTAATATCCTGGACTACCTCGTCAAGTTTGAACACAAAAAACTGCCGCACGGCTTTGAAGTATCCGAGTTGTAGAATAAATAAGATTCGCGATGTGTAGGTACGTAGCTCGGGAAGCACAGCTTGCTCATGGGCAGATAGGGAGAAAAAATGGGCCTGATCTTCTGTAGAAAACCTGGGAAGATCGTAAATTGCGGCTATTTCATTAGCGCCGATGATATGTAAGCGCTTGGAGCCGCCTTTGTCGTTCTGCGGGGTCATCCGTGTGCACCTGCTTGTGGTTGTCGGGCCAGGACTTTCTATGTTTCAACAATGGGGATCAGTATCAAAGAAACCGTAGTTCAAATCGGATTATAATACCAATCAGCAGGTGTAAAAATGGCAGAATATCTCTCTGTTTGGCAGCAGGGCTTCATATTAAAGTATCCTAGGCTACAGCTGAATTGAACCTTTTTGAGGGGATGTGCAAAAAACCCCTATATAGAAAAAAATATATGTTCTCAAAAGATCGAGGATCTATTAGAACAAATCCAATCTGCAAGAATTTCCGATCAAATTAGCGAAGTAAGGGGTTTAAGAAATATCTTTGTTCATTATGGACTAGGTAATTTTCCTCAACAAAAAATTAACAAGGAATTTCGATTATTTGGCCTTATAGAGCATTATTTCAACGGTGCTTCATTTTCGACAATAGATAAATTCCTGAATCGAAAAATACATATGCTTTCAGAAATTGCCAACAATTGGTTGTTTAATTAATAGCACCTAGCCCTTGCTTCGCCCTTAAGCATACGTGTACGGAAATTTATTTCTTCTCCTCGTGTTCGTTCCTATTATTTAAACCTTAATTGTCCACCCGGTTTTGGATGAACGCCCCCCAATGAATTCAAAGGAATTTTGTATATGGCATATATAATCGAAAATATTGTGCTCAAATAGTTACGGACCTGATAAACGTTAGCACGCGCCTTTCTCCACCGATGGACAGGGGTAGATTTTCAAGATAACCTTTCAGTCCTCTCCCAAAAGGAAGAAGTTCCTCGCCCCCTGTGAATCTTTCTAATTTCCATGCTGAATAAACAGAAGAATTGTCCGGGATGGATTTGTTTTTCGGGATAAAGCAATTTTTATATTCACCGTATGCCCATTCAACACGCAGTTTTGGCACCGCCAGATCGGGAGGGCGATCTGGGAACATTCTGATTTGGTGGTCCGGGATTTTTCTTTTGAGTTCTGCTTTTGTATTTTTCATTCTCCAAAAAACCACTACAGCTTGTCCTGGAAAGAGATCTGCGATTCTAAACAGCGCGGCGATCAGAGAGACTTGATACAATTCTGCCAGCTGTTTTCCAGTCTCAAAAGAAACGCCCAGGCGTTGTGTTTCTGGCAAAAACGATTCTTTCGGCATTAAGAGATTAGCAGCCCCAGCCAGACAGATCCTTTCTTTATTTGTTCCAAAGATGGTCTCTTTTAACCAGTCCGACCTAAATCCTCCTGGGAGCTCGTGGATTAGGAACTCAATTAATTCGTGAGATTCTGTGAACCGTCGGCGTGTAAGCTTGTCGCCTTGATGGATGAGGATTTGGGGTTTGTCTGAATTAAAAACAGTTGCGCCTTCTTGCCCAGGAAGAGTAACTAGTTTTGGGTGAGGGATCCCAAAATGGTTGTATATTTTCAGCAAATCAACTGGTGGACTTGCGTTAATGCCTGCAGATTCACGCAAGAAGATTGTGTATTTGATCACATCTGAAAGAGAAACGACATTTTGGTTAGCTAGAAAAAGCTTGGCAGGGTTTTGGTAGGGCATTGATATTAATCTGTGATGAAAGCTTCAACTGCATCGTAGAGCTCCTGCCAGGTATCCGGCGTTTGTGGTTCTTTCCCGCGGAAAGGAATTTGAAGTAATTTTTCTGCAACCTTGTAGCTGATTCCTTTTGATAAGGCAAATTCCCGCAGAGAAGGGGGAATCTTAATGGCAGAGGAATCATCACCCCCGGGTGCCCCTAAAAGCTCTTCAATTGACGTCTCTAAGCTTGTCGCTAATTTTCGAATGATCTCATCAGAGACATTTTTTGCATCGCCCCGTTCAATCATTGAGATATAATTCCGTGAAATATCAGCGAGAGCCGCCAATTCTTGTTGGTTAAGCCCCTTCTCCTTTCGCTGCACAAGGACATTCTTTCCAAAATCTTTGGCATCCAATAGTTTTCTCCTTTCTTAACCTCTAGTTTAACTCAAAACTACATTAATGTAAACTGATTGGTAATATGAATAATGGCTTGCTTAATTTTTCGAACTATGATAATATGTATAATGAGTGGTAAAATAACCATTGGTTATGCATAATGAAAACGTAAAAAACTTAGTTAAGGAGCCTGTTTATGGATTTCAGAATTGTGTGTACGGAACAAGAACCCGCTTCAGCTCCCCCTAAACACGCACATATCGTTGCTGTTGGTGTGGGGACAGATCCAGGAGCCGCAACCACAAAGTATACCCTTGCGGAAGTGATTACAAAGATGGAGCAGGGGAGTAGATTTTTTACCAAGGGAACGAGGAGCGGGAAAGTTGCCTGGGTTGAAAATTACAAGTGTTCATGTTGTAGGAAAACACATATTCGCTCAAAAGCAGATGCAACAACCGACAATAACTTGGATAGTCTTAAGAAATGCACCTGGAAATGACAATCTTGTCCAACCAAACCAATTATTGGATTGACATAGCCGACGCATACACCGACTACTATAAGCTTGTTTCTAGAAACAAGAAAAGTTAAATTTGATATAGGAGTAAAAAGATGAGCAAAAAACAAGACAGAATGGTTTATCAGCGCAAAGATGGGAAATGGGCCAATAAACGCAACGATGCTTCAAGAGCTTCAAGCGTTCATAATTCCCAAAACGGTGCAATTGACTCAGCCAGAACAAATTTAAAGAACCAGGGAGGCGGAGAGCTGATTACTAAAGGGCGAGACGGCAAAATAAGAAGTAAAGACACCATATCCCCGGGTCGCGATCCGTTTCCTCCGCGAGATCGAGAACATTAGACAAAATCTTCCGGGACAAGAATGGGTGTCTGCCAACCATACCGCTCTGCGCAGATAAACAGAGATGAGAAAGCCTCACCGGTGCGCAGGCAGAAAGTATGGAAAAGTTATCCAAATGAATTGTGGGACAATAAAGGGCGATTAATTCATGTAAGGTAATGAAATGAGCATAATTTCCTACATCTTTCAGAACACTATAATATTGGTCCTCCTGTTATTAGCAGGTGGAGTAATCTACGCTAAAAAGGGACGAGGAGGCAACACTTCACTCGTGGGCGGTCTATCCATGATTTTTGGTGTCTGCTTAATAATAAATTGGATTATTCAACTTTAAGTTGTTTAGACAACCGTTGCTTTATGATATATTTAAATAATCACGAAATCAAGCAATACTTGACTTATAGGATTATTTGTTTATAATGTAATTAATATACCCGCCAAGCCTATGTCCCCCGGGATACGCTGAAATGTGGCGGGTCTTTGTTTAAGAAGGGACAATGAAATATACAAAACCGCCACTAACGTTTATTCAACAAGCGAAACTACTCGCAAGTCGAGGACTTGTCGCGGACATAGGAGACCTAGAAATATTTCTCAGCAACGTGAATTACTACCGGTTCTCTGGATACTTATATCCCTTTCGATCTAAAGCGGGGGACA
This sequence comes from uncultured Anaerolineales bacterium, assembly GCA_964532455.1. Lineage (GTDB taxonomy): Bacteria > Chloroflexota > Anaerolineae > Anaerolineales > UBA11858 > B10-G9. The sequence continues at coordinate 1,948 of CAZHHT010000077.1, read as the reverse complement.
ATTATCTTTCTGGCACAACTCTAGAACAGATACGTAATATCTACAACTTTGACTCTGAATTACGCTTACTTACTTTGTCAGCCATTGAGACAATCGAAATAGCTATACTGCGCACAAGAATGGTCGAGTGTTTTTCTATAGCACATGGCGCATTTTGTTATACAGACATCAAATGCTTTGGCCCTCGTCTGTCAAAGTTTAGCCACAAAGAAATGTTGGATAATATTGAACAGAATGTTGACCGGTCCACCGAAGAGTTTGTTGCACTTTACAGAGCTAAATATACTAGCGAGCCGCACCTTCCTTTTTGGATGGTAGCGGAAACCTGCACATTTGGGCAACTATCGAAAATATTTAATTTTTTACCCCATAAGGTCAAAGTCACTCTATCGAAGCAATTCGACCTACATTATCGAGACCTTGGATCGTGGCTTCATTCACTATCTGTAGTAAGAAACATATGTGCGCACCACGCGCGATTATGGAATCGCATATTACCCGTAAAGCCAAGCATTCCTTCTAATAAATATCACCCGGAATTTTATTCACCAGTAAAGATACGCAACGATAGTTATTTTGTGATCCTCGCGCTGCTGGAGTACCTGGTAAAAACAATCTATCCAAATAAATCGATAAAAAATGACTTTGATAAGTTGCTTGTGAAATATCCGGGTGTTCCAATCAACAAGATGGGTTTTCCAATGAATTGGCAGGACTGCGCTGTATTTGTAAATCAAAAATGATATTTTCCAAATATATTTAATAGAAACAGAATCAAGAAACCAAAATGGGTATTTTTGCATATCCCCCCAAAAAGGTACAATCCAGGGCTACGCAAAATTTGGTGCCGCTTCTGACCAGGACAATAATTCCTGCACAATCTCATCAATATCAATGGGGTAGGGGAGACGACGGGGTTATGGGCGTTTTTCAGTATTGAGCAAAAATACAGGAAGTTTAGAACTAATGAATAGTGTGGATTTAGTTAAAATGGCACAAAATCACTTATTGTTGTTTCCAGGTCTAGCTCTATATTGAGATAGTCCTGTGTGGTTTCAATGCTGGCGTGCCCTAGAAGTTTGCTGATTTGAGAAATAGGAACTCCAGCGCGCCTGCCAAGCTCAGCGTAGGTCCTTCTAAGGTCGTGAGGCTGCAGCTTGGGTTTTCCAATTATTGATCCGCGTTTTTGCACGATGTTATACAACCCCGTCGAGCTGATGCTCTCGCCGGGAATTCGGTTTCTCCCCAGGCTTCGTAAAATTAACCCTTCTGTATCGATCAAGAACTGCCAATCTATGATGGCTTCAGCCAGCCGTTCATTGATGGGAACAACACGGCTTTTTGCGCCCTTTCCGATCACATTCAACACGTAGCGTTGATTCTGTTTGACGATGTCAGTAAATTGAATACTGGCAGCTTCTTCTCTGCGCAGACCCGCGGCCATCATCAATCCGATGGCCAACCGGTCCCGCAGGGTATAGACCTGAAATTCCTTCTTTCCATTAGGTCTGCGATAACAAGCCTCCAGCAGCTGTTCCGCTTCATGGTAGGTCAGCCAGGTGTGGGCTTTCTCCCCCTGGGGTTGCTGAGTCTTGATCGCACTCTGTAGCGCCTGGGTCCGGAATACAGCTGCCTGGATGACAGCGATATTCTCCGGTGTAGCGCTGCCTTTGGCTAGCTGCTCGAGCTCCTGGGCCATGCGGGTCACAGCTGCGGCCAGAAAAGAACGTGTAGAACTACCAACAGTAAGCGCGTATTCGGTCAAGGCCTGCGGATCCGTCAGGCTTTCACTGGTGGCCAGGTAGTTTTGGATCGCTTTGATGTATTGGTGCTTGGTGGAAGCCTGCAGCGTGGGGTCGTTTTGAATGGCCCGGACCACAAATTCTCCCAGATCAAAGTGCTGGAAGCCAGGTATTTCGGAGAGAGAACTGGCGTTGGTTTTGCTCAT
>CAZHHT010000076.1:0-14764 GCA_964532455.1 uncultured Anaerolineales bacterium | reverse complement strand
TCCATCCGAATAGTCCGGTCCCAGCGGCCAACCAGGGCGGCTAACGGCCCATAATGGAGACCATCCCAAAACGGGGGCAATTTTTAACCGGCATTGATATTCGAGGCTCCAGGTAATTTTTTACGGCCGTTTCCCTCTTGCATCATCCACTGTAAAATGAAATTAAGGTAACAAATCTCAGCGCCGATAAAGATGGCTACCAGCGCTGCATCTTTATGGTGGAGAATATCCGCTAGATCAACACATGAGCGATGGCAAAAATAGATGTGTATCAATTACGGGTTTATCTGCGCCAGATCAGTCCCATGATTTGGCGGCGTTTCCTTGTACGCGGCGACAGCACCATTGCAGACCTGCATTACACTTTACAAATCGCCATGTCGTGGACAGATTACCATCTGCACCAATTTCGTATTCGAGGGAAACGATATGGCATCTCCCGCATTCACGGCCCCACATTTCGTGACCGGGCTCAAGATGTCCCATTGAGTCGTTTTCAGTTCCGCTTGCACGAACGCTTCCTTTATGAATATGATTTCATCGACCAATGGGAGCATGAAATTCGCGTTGAAGAAATTCTCCCTTTTGATCCAACCAAGATTTATCCCGTATGCACAGGCGGAAGCAAAGCAGCGCCGCCTGAAGATTGTGGTGGCCCCGGACGATTCCTAGCCCTGAAACATCACTACAACGAAGGTTACATTTTTCATCGTTTACTTGAGATGGTCGATGAGGGCGGTCTGGTTGCTGACTATTGGGATGAGATACACGAATTCAAGTATTGGCTGCAAGTAAACAGGTTTGACCGGCGAGAAGTTAATCGCCGCTTACAATTGTATGCTGCTGGCGACGAGGAATGGCGCCAGTTGTAAGGGAGAGTTAAAGATGAAAGCAACCATCCAAATCATCATTGAACATGAATCGTTGGCAGAACCTATCACAGAAGAAATCGCTTGTTTGTGTCAAGGCGATCTCGTCCCAGAGAATTTCGGCCTGACACTTGACGAAGGGAAGATGCTACTCGCCAAAATCCAGGAAAACATGGTAGCGCAACAAGCTGCCGCCTATATTGCAGAACAGCGGTCTTGCCCTGAATGTGGCCAGCGGAGAGGTATCAAAGGATCACACGAAATTATTTGGCGTTCTTTGTTCGGTACATTGAAGATTCATAGCCCACGTCTATACACTTGTTCCTGTCAACCACAAGCAAAAAAGAGCTTCAGCCCGCTGGCAGCATTGCTCCCAGAGAGAACCACTCCTGAATTCAGATATCTTCAAAGCAAGTGGGCTTCGCTCATGTCCTATGGTTTGAGCGTAAACATATTGGAAGAGGTTATCCCACTTCAGGCATATACGACCACAGTGCAACGGCACACCCTTGAAACGGCCGAAAAACTAGAAGCAGAGTTGGGAGACGAACAGTACATGTTTATTGACGCCTGTGAGCGGGATTGGGAAGCATTGCCAGATCCAGACCCACTGCTTACGGTGGGGATTGATGGCGGTTACGTTCATGCCCGTGAAGGAAGCAACCGGAAAGCAGGCTGGTTTGAAGTCATTGTTGGCAAAAGCATACCAGAAAACGGCGCACCCAAGCGTTTGGCCTTTGTGAATGATTATGACGAGAAGCCAAAGCGACGTTTGTTTGAAATGCTCCAAGCACAAGGACTGCAAATGAATCAGGACATTACCTTCCTGTCTGATGGTGGAGATACCGTGCGTAACTTACAACTGTATCTCAGTCCCCAGGCGGAGCATTTGCTTGATTGGTTTCACATCACCATGCGCATTACGGCGATGAAACAAATGGCTAAACGACTACCGAAAGATGAGACCCTACCTGATGTTATATCAGAACTGGAAAGCACCAAATGGCATCTCTGGCATGGCAATGTCTATGATGCAGTGCGACGGTTAGATGCTCTGGATATTGATTTCGCTTGTTATGACGGCAATGAAGAAGAAAGAGTCAAAAAAGTATGGAAAGCCATCCATGAATTCCAGCGCTACATTACAGTCAATCAGAAATACATCCCCAATTATGGGGAACGGCATCGCTATGGGGAAACGATCTCGACGACCTTTGTGGAATCTACTGTGAATGAGGTCATCAGCAGGCGTATGGTTAAGAAGCAGCAGATGCGCTGGACAAAACGTGGTGCACATTTATTGTTGCAGGTGCGTGTGCAAACATTGAATGGCGATCTGAAAGCTGCGTTTCGGCGTAGGTATCCTAAGATGGTTACAACTGGCACAGAATGGGAAGCACTACCATTGACTACTTAGCCCCCGTTTTGGGATGGTCTCCTAGAAGTGAGCAACCCAGTCCGTATCTCAGTTCCCATTCAACAAGTATTCTATTCATTTCTCTTCTCTTCTACTTATTAACCTGTGGGGCGGCATCAGGAACTTGCAAAAAGGGGACCTCCAGGTGCGTCCAAAATGATCTGGAATACCCATGCAGCATATGCAGATCGGATTTATTGACATCACCGGTTCTTATGAGTTTCTGGTTGAATAGAAGGTGCTTTTTTGAGTGTCACAATAAATCGGGTTCCTTGATTGAGCTCACTCTCCACAGCTATCGTTCCACCCAATTCTTCAACGATAGATTTTACGATGTAAAGGCCGATCCCACTACCTGGTATCTCTGCAACGGTGACGTTCTTCGCGCGGTAAAAACGTTCAAACAGATGTGAGATTGCCTCGGCCGGAATCCCAAGTCCCTGGTCCTCGATGGAAACGCTAACCTCAGACTCGCTTTCTGACAAATTGATGTTTATCGTTTTACCATCTGGTGAGAACTTCACAGCATTATTGATCAAGTTAATAAATACTTGGTCGAGCGCGCTCTTGTCTCCAATGACCCGCCACTGCTTATTCTTAGGTTCTAAATTAACTAATACTTTTCGTGGTTTGGCAATAGGTTTAACGGCTTTAATTGAATCCACCAAGATAGGCATAAGGTCTACCGAGATATGGTCCAGCGCCAGCATACCGCTTTCCAAACGTCCGGCAGTAAGCAGGCGGTCAATGAGGATCTTCTGCCTTTTAAGTTCGCCATTCAATGTGTGCCAGTACTCTTCAAGCTCTTCTGTTGAACCACCTTCCTGGATCAATTCAGAAAGCAGGATAGCGGACGTGACAGGCGTGCGCAGCTCATGGGATGCGCGGTTGATAAAGTCTGATTTCATTTGATCTAATTGGACTTGTTCAGTGATATTACGGACTACCACAAGAGCTTCGGATGGATCAATTGGGTAAAGACGTGCGTCATACTCATCAGCGCTGAAAGGTAAGGCAAACCTTTCTACTACATGCTGTGATTCGAAGCCGCTGGTAATACTGTCGCCCAATATCTGTTGAACTAAATGTTCCGGCCATGTCTCCGATAGTTTCTTGCCCGAAATAACATCCCGCTGAATATAAAGGGGGTGATCAGGATTAGCGCTATAGTCCAGGATTGTCCCGTTTTTATCCACACGGATGAGGAGATCAGGCAAAGCAAAGAGAATGATCCGGTTGCGGGCTTCGTTTACTCGGATCGATTCCTCATAATCATTGCGCTGTAATGCTGAACCGATCAAATTAGCTGCGGTATGAATCGTTTCGCGTTCCGAAGATAACCATGATGTTTTTTTCTGATCAATAAATAATCCAAAAAATCTCCAAACCCCCAGCGTATCGCGGATGGGCACAATGCCGATAGACAGATCTGGGGAATTCTTCTCTACCGCAGATATATAGAAATATTCCCCTGTTTCATTCAGAATAGAAGACTCATGGAGGAATAGTGCCTCGGTAATATTGAAGTCGGCTCGTTGCTTGTCTGTCCATTTGTATTGAATATCAATCGAGGTCTTCTCTGATAATGTGGTAATCTCGAAAATGGCGCAACAAAATGCTTTCATCGCCTTTCCAAGTGATTCCAGGACCTCTGGTATACGGGATTCAATATCTGATGATTGGAGTAGACGGGCAGTTGCATCACTGATCAGAGAGAGAATGCGAGCCTGGCTTCTCAACATTTCTTCAGCATTTTTTCGTTCAGTGATATCACGGGCAATGCTCAGGACGTAGGCAGGTTCGTTATCAGAGCCATAAACCACTGATGTACTCACCTCAACAGGTAAGGTCGATCCATCCTTGCGTTTGAGAATCCGCTCGAACAAATTTGGGCCTTCGCCCAATCTGTTGGTACGAGTAAGTTGTTCATCCAATGACAGTAGGTCACTGACCGGCAATCCTATCAATTCCTTTTCTTCATATCCCAATAAATTCAAAGCCTGCTGATTTGCGGCCAGATAAACCAGATCAAGTCCAATTATAAATACACATTCGCTTGTCTGATCGAACAAAGCACGGTAATTCAGATTCCTTCCTAGATCGGACTTCCCTACATCGGTAGGCAGTTTTCGAATGCCTGATTGTTGCGAAATGGGTATGTTTTTATCATTCATAAATGATATCGTCCTGACCCGGCTCGGGAAGCAGCGCGCGCACAGTACATCCCTCAGGGCTTTCAATAATCTCAACACTACCACCTAGGCTTGAAAATACTGCCCGAGCAATGGTTAAACCCACACCAAGACCTTCGTGTACGCGTTTATCACCCTGGTTTATTTGATAAAACCTATCAAATACCTTATCCTTAAAATCAGCTCGGATGCCGGGCCCATTGTCCTGCACTTGGACGATAGCCCCCCCATTCTTTAGGGGTGTTAAGGTAAAATGGATAAATCCATTTTCAGGGCTGAATTTTAAAGCATTATCTAAGAGATGGACAATTGAATGAGTGAATTCACGCCGGGGGGCAAGGATCACCCCCTGCTCTGGGCAGTCTATGGATAGGTTCAGTTTTTTGTTCTTGTAACGATCAAAACGTTTCTGAACTGGGCCTATGATATTGATGTTCAGATCAATGGCTTGCCTAATCGAATTGAGATTTTCTTGATCAATGTCGCTCAAAATAATCAAGTCAGTGACCAGGGATTTGAGTCGATCCGCATTGGACAGGGCGGTCTTGATGAACTGGCTAGTTTCCTCAGGGTTCTCAAACCGATTTCTTGCTGCCAACTCCAGAGGTAATAATATATTCGTGAGCGGTGTGCCTAATTCGTGATGGTAGTTTTGGAGGATTTCCTGCTTCAATTTTTCCATATCCTCCTGGGCGATCAGCTTCATTTCATCTCGTCCGCGTGTTTGTTCTGTCTGCACACGTCGAAGAACAGCCTCTATCCGAGCAAATAATTCCTCGGTTTCAAATGGCTTTGTAATATAATCATCTGCCCCGTCTTGAAGGCCACTGACGCGATCGTCCACACTTGTGCGCGCTGTAAGAAAAATGAATGGAATTGTGGCAAGCTGAGGATCGTCTCTCATTAACTTCCGCAACTCAAATCCGTTTGGCGGAGGCATCATCACGTCTGAGACGATCAGGTCCGGAAGGGCCTCTCTTGCCTTTTGAAGTCCATCTTCCCCGTTGACGGCTGTAATAACAGAATATCCGCGCCGCTTGATTTTTGCTGCCAAGGCAAATAACAAAGCCGGTTCATCGTCGATAATCAAAATAGTAGCCATAACTTAGTTTCCTCATTTTTACTTGTTCTCGTTGAATTTGTGAGTCGTCCCCCAGGCTCTGTCCATCAATCCGGGATTATTACCCACAAACATGATTTGGATCGTTCCAATTGATAATAGATCACCCGAGTTAAGCACACAGCGATCGATTTTTTTACCGTTCACAAAGGTTCCTCCGGTTGAGTCGCGATCCTGTAGAATAAATTTGCTGTCTTCCAAGCAGATCTCCGCGTGAAACTTCGATACGAACGCCTCATGAAAAACGATATCATTATCCATTTGGCGCCCAATACGAGTGAGTTGTTTTTCTAGGGGGATCATTTGCCGATTGATTATAAGAAAAACATTTTGCTCGGATGGAAATGCTTCTAATTTTGAGGTTGGCTCATCCATGATAGTCTCCTCTTCATCGATCCCTTGGAAATTCTGGCTGGCTTGTATAGATCAATGATCTAAAGTGGGTTTTAAGCTCTTGCTGGTCAAATTGGGGGCTGGATATTTCATTGTTAGATGTGAGAACCATGTCTTGTTTCCGGGTAAGCCGATATGGAAGGTTTGATATGATTGGGTCGGATGTATCATCAATATCAAATTTACCCAAAGCCAGCGAGATCTGTTTGCCATTAAACCCGCGAGGGGAGCCTGTGCCTGGACATTTCTCACCATTGCAGTATGGTTCCCGCGCGGGTATAAGGAACTTATTAAGTCTTGTCATTTCGCAGGTATGGAAAAGATACAAATGGATCCTTTCCCGCTCCTTAACTGATAGTTCGACTTGTATAGGCATGATGTATTTAGATCCGACCAGTTTACGTTTCTCGGATATATAGAAACTCTTCCAAAGGTGGCCCAACTTCTTATCATTTATCGCCATACCTTAAAGCCAGATGAAGTTTTGATTTGTTGAGGTGCTTGATATTCCTCTTTTCCTCCCCATCTCAAAAGTCAAGGGCAATTGCTGAGGCCCCAAGAGCGGCACCATACGTTGTTAAGTGATCCAAGGAAGAATGCTATAGTTTGGAGGCAGTCTGTGGAATCGCTTTATCATCCATCTTTGTTCTCCCTCAACTTCAAAAACATTTCCACAACCTTGGGGTCAAAATGTTTACCCGATTCTTCTTTAATATGCGCCAATGTCTTTTCTTTTGACCAGGCTTTACGGTAGGGTCGATCAGAGGTCAGTGCATCCCAAACATCCACAATGGCGAAGATGCGAGCCGCGAGCGGGATTAGTTCTCCCTTGATCCCGCGGGGGTACCCAGTGCCGTCCCATCGTTCGTGGTGAGAGTAGGGAATTTCCAGAGCCGGCCGCAGGTATTCGATTGGATAAAGCCAATCCAGTGTATAGACTGGATGCTGCTTCATGACCTGCCACTCTTCGTCGCTGAGTTTGCCAGGTTTCTGTAAGATGGCATCAGGGATACCCATTTTGCCAATATCGTGCAGCAGCGCCCCCCGGCGGATGTGTACCATTATTTTTGGACTGATTTCTAGGGCTTGGGCCAGATCCATGGTCATATTAACCACCCGTCGGCTGTGGCCTTCGGTTTCCATATCCTTCAACTCCAGGGCATGAGCCCATCCTTCAATGGTAGCGTCGTAGGCCAGGGTTAAATTTACATTAGAGCGCTGCAGATCATTAAACAGGGTGGAGTTATCGATCGCAATGGCTATCTGGCCCGCCAGGCTATGCAGGTAATTCACCCACTCAACGTCAGGTTCCAGGGCGGATCGATGGAAGATTTCCAGGACACCGACTAATTTCCCCTTGGCAGTCAGGGGCACACCATAATAGGCTACAAATCCTTCTTTGCTAAATTGAGGGGATACATGGGTTATGCCATCATCCTGGTTCAGATCGGGGATAAAGACATTTTCTCTATGTAAACCGACCTTCCCGGCGTTCCCTTCTCCCAATCGCAGGTTTGTATACTGAAGAGCATCGGTTTGGAAGCCGCGACCTTGTGCGAACTCCAAAATGTGGAGGTCTGCCTGGTAGAGCAGCACTACCGCTGCATCTACTTCCAATTGGACCAGTACTTGCTCCAGGATGATGTTCAGAGAAACATCTATATCAAAACTACCCATGATGGCTTTATCAATGGTCCGCAAAGCGTCCAGGCGCTTGACATTCTCCTGGATTTCTCTGGCCGTTTTATTTCGCTCGGTGATGTCGGTAAAGACCACAAGCGATCCGGTAAAATGGCTTTGTTCATCCGTGAGGGGTGAACCGCTTGAGAGAACAGAAATCCGCTGGCCTTCTTTGTTAATCAGATCAACCTCATATTGGGTAGATTCTCCTTGTGAGCGTTTTTTGTTTTGGGCCTCGATGATAGGATGTTGATTGGGAGGGACAATTATTTTCCAATGTTTTCCAATCAACTCTCCAATTGGGTAACCCAACAGCCTCTCTGCAGCAGGATTGACGAAGGTAAAGATACCTTCAGTGTTTTCAATGATTATGCCTTCGGCCATGTTTTGCACGATCCCTTCGTTGAACGCGGCCAATTCCTTTGTCTCAGTAAAAAGATGTGTCTTCTCGAGGGCGATGGAAGCCTGGTTTACAAAGTTTATGATGGCTGGCATATCTAACCGGCTCAATTCCGACCCAGAGAACGACAATAAGCCAAATTCCTCCCCCTTGACAATTAGTGGGGTAATAATAGATTGCTGCTTGCCAAACAAATCCATTATTAATTTTATTACCGGACGCGGCACTTTTGGTAGAGCCTCATTTATCGGGTCATATTCAAGTTGACTGAACACCGCCTGTTTCCCCATGAGGATCTTGTGATAAAAACCTCCCGGCACCAGGGGAAATTGGTAGGAAATCTCTGATAGACCGGTGAGTTTTTCTAATTTTCGCGCCAGCCCAGACGGGGTGTAGTAAGCCGCAGCCAGCTTTTTCTTATCTTTCGTGAGGGTAAATACAGTCACATCAAACCCCATCTCATGCACCCGCTCCCCAATAACTCGGAAGATTTCATCCGCGTTATTGGCCTGCTGTATGAGAGGAGCAACCTGGTTGAGAGTTAGAAATAAGTTCCGGCTGTGGGTTTTCTCATCATCTGCCTGAACTTGGTCGGTGATATCGCTAATAATTCCTTCGTAATGGGTGATAATTCCCCGGGAATCTCTGCGTATATAAGTTGCATCACTAATCCATTTTATGTTCCCGTTTTTTGCAATAATTCTGTAAGGGTTATGCACAAATGATTGCTGCTCTATCTTTTTACTATAACTTTCCACGTCTCCTGCAACTCTTTCAAGATCATCACTGTGAATGAGATCAGAATATAAGATTTCTCCTTCCTGGAATTCCTGCCTGGTATATCCAAATATATTTTCTACATTCTCCGATACATAATCAATGGGCCATCCTTCTTCATTTTTCCACAAGAATGCTACCGCCGGGCTGCGGTTAATAATGTTATTCGCTTCGATTAATGCTTTCAGAGACTCCTCCGCTTTTTCCTCGGTTTCGATATTGTGCAGCGCGAAACCAATATCGCCTCCAATTTCTTTAAAAAGGTCTTGCTCTTCTTTGCTTTCCATAACGTATTCGGGAATCGAAACTGCGAGCAGTCCGTAAATTTCACTGCCATACTCAAGGCGGATCGAGAAGTTGCTCATCCCTGTATAGCTGGTGTAAAGTGGACAATCTCCGCATGCTTTTTCGGGATCTTTTACAATGACCAGGCCTCCATTTTTCAGGGTTTTTAACCCACATTCCGGCACCAACCCCTTTTTCAGCATCTTTTTCAGAGGGGTAAAGATTTTACCCAATCCGGCTTCGGCAGAGTTTAGGTATTCTCCCTTTTCACCCAAAAGGACGATCCAGGCATTGTTGTATCCCCGGTTTTCAGCCAGGATTTCACACGCTCTTTGAATCAGGGACTCCCTGTTTTTCTCTTCAACAATAAGGTGGTTGACGTTACGGATCGTGTGAAGAACAAGATTGAGATGGAGGATTTTTTCTTCTGCCTGCACCCGCTCGGTGATGTCCATAATTTGGGCAATCGTTATCACTTTGCCCTTCGGATCTTTCACAATAGAGGAGCTTATCTCCACTCTCCTTGGCTCACCATCTTTTCTTAGGATGTTGAATTCATATCGAGAGGGTATTTCTTCTCCTCGCTGGCGCCTCGTGTATCGATCTGCTACGAGCTTTTGACTTTGCTCGTCAAGAAACTCCATAAAATCATGACCGATGATTTCTTCACGACTTCGTCCGAGTACTTGACATAGTTGGTCATTTACATATTCGAATTTAAAATCATCACTCACAATAAGGATTCCGTTGTGAGAATGTTCCACTACGGCGCGATAGCGTTCTTCACTCTGGCGTAGAACCTCCGCCGCCTGCTTGCGCTCAGTGATGTCCCTGGCGATTCCCAGAGCCAAAGTTTTGCCATCAATAACGACAGGATGTGTGACGAGCTCCACCTCAACCTCGCTGCCATCTTTATTGATTAATGTAAACTCATCAGGTCCGACCCGTTTGCCAAGAATAGTTCTTGCGAGAAGAGCGGCCGCCTTCGGGATCTGGTTCTTGGGGAGAAGATTGAGTTTAAGGAAGCTGCTCCCTATCAGTTCGTCTCTTTTGTAGCCCGTAATTCTTTCCGCCGCTTTGTTCCCATCTACGAACTTTCCCTTCAGGTCAGAGAGGTAATAGGGGTCAGGAGCGAACTCGAATATAATCCTGAACTTCTCCTCTGCCCGTACTCGCTCGGTGATGTCCGTGATCACCGCTTGAGACCCTTCATATTCACCTTCTTTAGATGTCAGAGGGCTGGCTGAGATTATGACGATTCGCGTTTCGCCATCCTTTCGTTTCACCCTGGTCTCATATTACGTGCTCAAGCCTTGTTTTCGATGTCCTGTTTGAGTTTTGATCTTTGTGAATTCTTCAGGTTCTACGATCTGGTTGAGCGACATCCCCAGCAGCTCTTTAGATGAGTATCCGAGTATTTCTTCTAGCGCCGGGTTTGTGTAGGTAATAATCTCCTCGGAGTCCACAATTGACAACCCTGTTAGCGCAGTCTCTGCAATTCCCCGATAACGCTGCTCACTTGCGCGCAGGGATTCAATCGCGATATTTCTATCCTCGAGGATCCTTCTTTCTTTGAGAGCATTTTTGACAGCTGGTCCCAGACGACCCATTCTGTCCTTAAGCAGATAATCGACCGCTCCCCTCCGCAAGCATTCAAGAGTGGTTTCTTCGATCCTGCCCGTTACAACGATGACAGGGATATCCAGGTTAGTTTCAATGACAATGTCGATGGCTTGGAGACCGGTGAATTGGGGAAGACTGTAATCGGTGAGGATCATGTCGAGTGAAGGGTCGAGGTGCTGCCTAAAATCGGCCTCCGTTTCCACCCGCTGCCAATTCAGATCAAAACCCGCTTTCTGCAGCTCGAGTACCATGAGCTCCGCATCAGCTGAATTATCCTCGAGTATCAGTACATTGAGTGGTATTCCCATATTTCGATCCTTGATCATGAAGGAATAGAACACTTTCACTCCGGGTGATCTTGGCGTGGGTACGTGATACGGAAAGTTCGCGTAAGATGAGGTCATTACCGTTAGCTCGGCCAATATAAAAGGGGTAGCTGGGGATGCAAAACGTTTGGCCTATCAATGATATATCCACATATTTTGTTATTTTTAAAGCAGGCTTATCGTTTTTACCCTTATTATTTGAACTTATTCCATCCATAGGATTAACGCTCCTGGCCCCTGCCCACATACTAAATGGGAGACTTCTACCAGTTTATTCAAACCGTTTTGAAAATTCATTTACCCTCCTTGCTGCTGTATACATCGTTAAGATGAACAATGATCATATAACAGTGAAATCAAAGCTGCAAAACAGTTAATATAATACATCAAAAGAGACACGAACCCCCGTCATTTTTGTCAGGCGGCTCTTTTCTTGACATACATTTATGCAAGCCCCCTGTATGGCTGTTTATGTATTTGATTTTTGGCTTTAACTTATTTGAGGAATATAATCTGCGGATAATGGATACGTCCCTTTTGGGACGTGCCGCCAAACATCCCTTCGTGCTCTCAAGCAAACGTTCCAGAGTAATGACCAGCCAGGACCGACATAACTTCATCAAACCCGACTTTTCTGAACAGGTCTATTGGTTGCCGATCCCTGAACAGTGGAACCGGCCCGTAAAGCAAATCGAGCTACTACCCTCGATCAACAAAGGCCTCAGAAAGAAAATTGAGAAGTTCCCGGATCTGGGCCACGCGTTCCTGGATTTCAGGTGAAGGAACCAATTCGTGTTTGCGGTAATAGATTACTACCCGGTAATGACAGGCCCCAAGGACTTAGAAGGAACCTCAAAAGGCGGTATGCGTCCCTGGCTGATCAATTCTGTTTTTTGTTTAATGCTGCCGATCTAGTTATTGAACTGACAGCCCCGGGGGTGAATGTTGGAACCGCTTCAAGCGTTCGAAAACACGAGTGGCAGGCGGCTGAAATATACCCTAATAAAAGAAACATGGTCTACCGCATGACAGATGGGCAGATGGCCCAGATTTTTGCTTTTGATTCTGGTTGGGCCGAAAGCCGGTTCGAGGACAAGCGCTTAATCGACAATTGAGAACAAACCCCGGAATAGATGAAAAGAGACTTATTGGTTATTGAAAGGAATACGCGGGACTCGCTGGCAAGCCGCCTGACAGCAGAAGGCTATTCAATTTGCCTGGCAGAAACGGCTGGCGTCGGCCTAGAGGTTCTGGGGCAGCATAAAATATCCCATGCTGTTATCCTCAATACGATTTCCATGCGGACAAATGGTGCAAGGACCTGTGCATCTCTGAAGAGGGCAGCGCCGCGCATTCCTGTGTTGATCTACTCTGATCAAGAGAAGCTGGCCAAGGCCGATGAGCTGCTGCGACCAGACGCAACAATCAGAAAGCTGATCAACAAGATAGAACTGTATTCTCCGATGGATAAGAAAGCCTGTCTCCAGTATGGAGAAATCTACCTGGATGAAGAGAAACAGCGGGTATTCACACCCAATGGCGTTTCCCATCTGCCCGCAAAAGGAATTCAGATTCTAAAATACTTGATGAAGAAGAAAGGCTCTGTGGTATCCAAGGAAGAACTCTTCACCAGGATCTGGAAGACGTCTTATGTAGAGGATATGAATACTCTGTACACGAACATCAGCTTTTTAAGAGGTGCAATAGAGCAGGATCTGGCCGTTCCTCGCTATTTACGCACTGCCGGGTAAAAAGGATACTTCCTGAATGGAAAGTGAGGTGTCTGGAGGGCCGGAGAGCGATTTTTTGAAGGAAAGACATGTCGATATTGCCCCAGTCATTAGTCAATATTATCGAATTGCGTATAGGCAATACCCTTTTTAGTTTACCCTTAGGTATCTTGCAGAATCGTGCGAAAATGTACGGGGTTGGAAGCAAGAGACAGCTTCAGTTGACACTTTTCAGGTCTGGACCAGGTCTTGATCGAGAACATATTCGCCATATAAGAGGACATTATCCCAACCAACAGGGCTGATATGTTCAAGTAATGAGAGGTCCACACTCGCTTCTTCGGGATTACCTTCCAATATAATGCGGTGGATCTCCTTGGCTTGCCAGTAGATGATGGAGGCAATGAGTAAGGTCAGACAACTACTGGAATTCTGCTGAGCCTGCAACCCTCGCCCAGTGATGACGCCCTGTTTGCCGTAAGCAACTTGTCGAGCCAGGGCGTGGACCCGCTCCCCCTTGAGCAGTCCTCGCCGGGATCGTTTACGCAGGAGGGGATCAGACATGTACTGCAAGATATACTCAGTTTTGAAAATGCGTCCCAATTCCCGGTTGGCACGATAGAAATAATTCTGGCTGCTGTATCCAACCAGTCGCTTCAGCGCCGTCGATGCTGTAGTATGCCCATTTTCGAATGAAGCATAAAATTGGCCCATGCGGTCCCATTGATCGCAAATCCAATCCATGTGAATTGTACGACCAGCACGGTCAATCAGGGAGGCGAGTGGTCCGTAATCTTTCATCGCATCAATCCGATAAATGCGCTGCTTCTGCAGGCCCCGAATACGCGGCGAAAACCGGCGACCGAGCATGGCAAAGGCAGTAAAGTTGATTTCGGTATATCCATGCGTGTCGGTGTAGTGTTCCTCCAAAGCCAGGTCGCTCTCATTGTAAAGTAACCCATCCAGCACATAGGCGGCATCCCGATCCGTGCACTCAATCACAGTACTGTAAAAGGGGGCATAGTTATCGGCCACAAATGAGTAGAATTCGATGGCATAATCATGAAAGCGCGGGCTGTAGGTCTGTTGAAGCACCTTACGCCGCAGCCGAAACCGCTGCCCATCACTGCTCGATGCCTGGCCTGTCCCCCAAGCCTGGGTGACCTCCAGGTTGCTAATGGCGTTCACAAGTTTGGCCAAGGCTTGACGTAGGGCTTCTTCAGTCAGTTGCCAGTCGGTGACTTGCTTGATCTGCCAGTAGGTGATGCCGGGAGTTAATTGCGCCATGGTGTAGGGACCCAGATTGCAGCCATGCGCCAGCAAGGATGCCAGAATAGCACAAACCTGTCCGGCTTCGCGATCGGCTTGCTGGGCCGTCATCATAAATGGGTGAGTAAAGCGCAATTCGTTGTCCACTTCAATAAGTAATTCCGGCAGCTTGATCTTAGGGAGATGCTTAGAGAGCCAGGCTTCCAGGACATCCCGGCGTTGTTTGCCAATGGTATCCAGCTTGTCGGGAGGGTCGGTGGACAGTTGCCAGCCGTCTTCATCCACCTGGGCATATGCATTTTCTGGCAGACGTTTGAGAAATCGGTCATAGGCCTGGTTCAGACGATCGGTCAGATAAGCCGGGACATCAGTAGCATTCACGGGCAATCCAGCACGCTGGAAGAAATGGGAGCGGTGGGCCTGCCACCGCCTCTTAGAGATAAAGAAGTCGTCAAAACGCCCGAAACGTTTGCTTTGCTGGATGAAAACATTTCCGGCTCGGATTTCATCGCGCAAGGTAGTGAGCAAGGCACATTCCCAGGCACGTTTGTTGACTTGACCGTTCTTTTCCACAATCGAACACAGGTTCTTTGGGATGAAACCCAATGGGGTGTCTGCAGGCAATTTTCGTTTATTAGCTTGGTTCAGTTCACGCAGGAGGTGGACCGCGGTGACCACCGTGG
>CAZHHT010000075.1:0-14951 GCA_964532455.1 uncultured Anaerolineales bacterium | reverse complement strand
AATCCAACCCTTTTACCCAGCCAATTCTCAGTGACCTAGTGGGGATCAACGATTTGGGTGGGGTGGGGTATCTGCTTGACGAACAAGGACGGGTTTTATATTCTTCAGAAGAAAACCTGTTTGGTTTGTTTTTCCCGAGTTTTGAACTTACTCCCGATGAGCTGTTTTCCAAACAAACTACGGCTGATGGTGCCAGACAGCTGGTTTATATCCGCTCGGCATTAGGCCGTCCCTGGACGGTGATGCTGACCATACCAGCCGTAAGAGCACAACAACTAGCGCTTGATCTGGCTGCGCCGCTCTCCGGTGTTGTATTATTAATAACCGTTCTTACCATGGCTGTGATGTATATCGGATTAAGCTCAGTAGCTGACTCACTGCATGTTCTCACTGAAGAAGCTGACCGGATTACAAAAGGCGAACTTGATCATCCACTGCGCATGACCCGGCGGGTTGATGAGGTTGGTCAACTCCGGCGGGCTTTTGAAAAGATGCGGCGAAGTTTAAAAAACCGTATGGTAGAACTAAACCGGCTGTTGAATGTCAGCCAAGGGGTTGCTTCATCTCTGGAGATGGCTGATGCCGTCGATACTATTTTGCATTCCGCATTAGAAATCGGAGCCTGTTCTGCCAGAATAGTCCTGGATGCGGATATTCTTCCGGAGCATTTCTCGGAAAATGCTGAGATGACCTGTATCGGCAGCGGTGAAGATACCGCCGCTTTCTGTTATCTTGATTCCCAGGTTCTGGAAATAGCCCGCAACCGGTCCCCGGTTATGCTGACTAACCCAGCCCGGATGCCCTTGCTTGATCTAAATGAAAATGATCCTGTCCCGGGCGCAATCTTGGTAGTTGCCCTGCAGCATGAACAGCAGTATTACGGCGCTATCTGGCTGGCCTACCTGGAACCCCATAATTTTCTAGATAGTGAGGTTCGATATATTGTTACACTGGCAGGTCAGGCTGCCCTGGCCGCAGCTAACTCATCCCTTTTCGAACGGGCTGAGATCGGACGCAAGCGGCTGGCAGCTATTCTGGCTTCCACACCAGATCCGATCCTCGTGCTAGATCACCAGGATAAGTTATTGTTAACTAACCCGGTAGCCGCGGAGCTGTTGGGACTAGAAGATGAATTTGGTATCGGGGAGAAAATCGAGCAAGTCACTTCCCATCAGGAATTAATTGTATTGTTGAATGCTACCTCCTCTGGAAAGGTTTCAAAAGAAGTAAAACTGGAGGATGGAAGGGTGTTCTTAGCAACAGCATCGCCGGTGATTTCCGGGGAACACCAATTAGGTCGGGTCTGTGTTTTGCGCGATATCTCCCAGCTTAAAGAAATGGATGAGTTGAAATCGGATTTTGTATCTACGGTAAGCCATGATTTGCGCTCCCCGCTGACATTAATGCGCGGATATGCAACTATGTTGGAAATGGTAGGAGAACTTAACGAACAGCAGCAGAACTATGTTCATAAAATTATTACCGGTGTGGAAAGCATGTCGCATCTGGTTCAAAACTTGTTGGATTTGGGTAGAATTGAAGCCGAAGTAGGCTTGAAACTGGATATGGTCTCAGCTCCTGACATTATATCTGAGGTAACAGACTCATTTAAGATTCGAGCCAGCCAAAAAAAGGTCATTATCCATGTTTCTCAACCCAATCAGACCATTCCATTTATCTCAGCTGATAAAGCACTGCTTCAGCAGGCTTTGCGTAACCTGGTGGATAATGCAGTCAACTTTAATCAACAGGAAGGGGAGGTCTGGGTTCGATATAAGATGGAAGAGGGTCGGATCATTTTTGAGGTAGAGGATACAGGGATCGGAATTTCCCCGGTGGACCAGCAGCGGTTGTTCGAACAGTTTTATCGGGTTGAAAGCCGGGAGAAGGACAAACAGGGTGGCACCGGTCTTGGTCTGGCAATCGTAAAATCAATTGCAGAACGTCACGGTGGAGAAGCCTGGGTGGAGAGTGAGCTGGGGTCCGGTAGCACTTTTTACCTGGCGGTACCAATCCGCCAACCTGAGAGAAAAAACAAAGTGGAATAATTGTGGAAATAACTACCGGGTTGTGGTAGACTGGTCCTGCAATGCAGTAATAAGAGCCATATACTGATGCTGGAAAAACTAAGATAACGGACATGGGGGAGATTAGGAAGAATGGGAAGGAACTGCACTGCTGAATTGGACCGATACCCTCTTGACTGACACCCATTCAACCTGTATAATTGTCTGTTGCATGTTAAATATCAATCCCCTCCAAATATGCGAGCGCTAAAGAGCGTACTCTTTTGTGCTTGTTTTTGTGCGTGCTAGTACTAATATATTTGTTCTGACTGGCGGTGTCGCTTTTTTGAAGAAAACGGACCTCAAATTTGAAATTATTCTGAGGATTTTTTGACTGAATACTCTGATTGGGAGTTTTCAGAAGGGGATCCATTTTGTGGACAGGTCTGGGTGACACAAGAGAACATTCAAAGCATATTCTTGGTGAGGGAAAGTACCTTTATTGATTGATAGAGGGAAAAACACAGGAGGTTTTCGAGTGAAAACTAAGGGGATACAAAAACTTCGAATCGGGTTAGCTTCACCAGAAACCATCCGCAGTTGGTCATACGGGGAAGTACTAGAACCGGAAACTATTAACTACCGGCGCTTGCGCCCGGAGAAAGATGGTTTATTCTGTGAAGCCATATTCGGACCAACCCGCGATTATCAGTGCCATTGTGGAAAGTATAAAAATATTCGCTATAAAGGGATTGTCTGTGATAAATGTGGTGTGGAGGTAACCCGCTCCGCTGTCCGTAGAGAGAGAATGGGCCATATCGAACTGGCAGCTCCTGTCGCGCATTTGTGGTTTTCCCGCCGAATTCCTTCAATCCTGGGCAGATTGCTTGATATGTCCAGGCGCGACCTTGACCGGGTTCTCTATTTTGCCCAATATATTGTTACTTATGTGGACGAGGAAGGCCGTAAGAAAGCCCTTGAACAGCTGGATACTAGATTTACGTCCGACGAAGGTGAAGTCGGGAAGGGTTTCACTGAAGATATCGAGCTCAAGGAAATTGAACGGGAAGAAAAATTAGCAGAGCTAGAAGCCAAGCAGGATGAAGTAATAAATCGGTTTGATGAACAAATTGCCTCAGAACTAGAACCGGTTATTAAACAAGGTCAGCGTCTTGAGAAAACTCTGCAGGCTAGTGTCGATACAATTGTCAAAGATGACATGATTTTCCCGGAAACCGAGGTGGTGATTGTTAAGAAAGGGAAAAAAATCAGCACATCGCATATCGCTAATATCCAGGAAGTCGTTAAACAGCGCCTTTCCGAAATTGAAGAAAGTCTCCAGGAAGAAAAAGACAACGAACTTGAGCACATCAAACTGGATGTTGCCAGGATGAGAGCGGAAACCACCCAGGAAATTACCCAACTGCGTGATAACCTTGACTCAGCTCTGGATTCAGCAAATTCGGAATATAAACACCTACGGGGAGAATTGCTTGATTTGCAACCCCTGATGTTCCTCGGTGAAATGGAATTCCGCGAATTGAGGTCCCATTGGGGACAAATTTTCCAGGCTGAAATGGGAGCTGAAGCTTTCTATGACATATTAAAACGCCTGGACCTGGACGCACTTTCCAAAGAGCTCTGGCATGAGATTAGAACCACCGGCAGTAAACAGAAACGGAAGAAGGCCACCAAACGATTAAAAGTTGTGGATTCTTTCCAGAATACAAAAAACCAGCCGGAATGGATGATTCTAACCGTGCTGCCCGTGATACCGCCTGACCTGCGCCCAATGGTGCAGCTGGATGGCGGACGCTTTGCAACCTCAGATTTAAACGATCTTTACCGGCGTGTGATTAACCGCAACAACCGGCTTAAGCGTTTACTGGAACTGGGCGCACCGGATGTTATTGTAAGAAATGAAAAAAGGATGCTCCAGGAAGCAGTGGACTCCTTGGTTGACAATTCCCAACGGGGGAAAGCCCTTTCCCGCCGGGGCAGACGAGAATTAAAATCCCTCAGCGATATGCTGAAAGGGAAAAAAGGCCGTTTCCGACGGAACCTGCTCGGAAAACGTGTGGATTACTCCGGACGTTCAGTAATTGTTTCTGGGCCTAAGCTGAAAATGTCCCAGTGCGGCCTGCCGAAAAAGATGGCTCTAGAACTTTTCCGTCCCTTTGTGATTTCTATCCTTGAAAAACGGGGATTTGCTACTAATGTGAAAGGCGCCAAACGATTGATTGAACGCAATCGACCGGAAGTTTGGGAAGCTCTCGAAGAAGCCGTAAAGAGTCGGCCTGTTTTGCTGAACCGGGCACCTACGCTTCACCGTCTGGGGATTCAAGCTTTTGAAATCCAGCTGATTGAAGGGAGCGCAATCCAACTCCACCCCCTGGTATGTCCTGCATTTAATGCTGACTTTGATGGGGATCAGATGGCAGTCCACGTGCCGTTATCTGAAAGAGCGGTAACGGAGGCCCGGGAATTGATGCTTTCAACCAAAAACCTGCTCAAACCGGCTAATGGTGAACCGATTATCGCGCCGTCTAAAGACATGGTGTTGGGTGTGTATTTCCTCACCCGTGAAGATGACCGGCCGTATCCAGGCGATGGGCGGGCGTTCTCGACCGGGGATGAGGTGGAAATGGCTTATCACCTGGATCAGGTGAAAATTCCCACTAAAATTAAACTGCTAACAGATACCTGGTATAACGAAGATGGTGAACGGATGGAGCAGCCGGAAGAACGGGTGATTGAAACCACCGTCGGACGCACCATCTTTAACCTGTCCCTTCCTCCAGTAGTACAGTTTGTCAATTGGCCGCTGATGAAGGGAGATGTGAAGGACCTGATTACAGAAATTTACGAATATTGTGATAATGACACTACTACCAGAGCAGCTGACCAGATCAAAGATTTGGGATTTGAATTTGCGACCAAATCCGGCTACTCGATCGCGGTAGCAGATTTGGAGATTCCACCAGAAAAAGAGGGGATTGTTCAGGAAGCTCTGGATAAAGTTCGAGAAGTTGAGCGCAGCTTCCGACGCGGTTTACTTACAGAGCAGGAGCAGGATGACCGGGTAATTGGTATCTGGCAACAAACCACTACCGTTGTCGGAGACGCCGTGAAAGCAAACATGGATCCCCATGGCAACATGGCGGTAATGGCTTTGTCCGGTGCAACTAAAGGCGGATTTGGTCCTGTGTCCCAGCTGGCAGGTATGCGAGGTTTAATGGCTGATCCTTCCGGTCAGATTATCCCGCTGCCGATCCGTTCCAGCTTCCGGGAAGGGTTAACGGCGCTGGAGTATTTCATTTCCAGCCATGGTGCCCGCAAAGGGTTGGCAGACACCGCCCTGCGGACCGCGGATGCTGGTTACCTTACCCGCCGGCTAGTGGATGTTTGTCAGGACGCAATTATCAACGCGCTTGATTGTGGAACCGAGAATGCCATTGTACTGGAGCGCTCCGATGATATAGCGGGGCAGGTCCTACAGGATCGGGTTTTCAGCCGTGTTTTGGCGGATCATGTTGTGGATGAAGAAACCGGAGAAATCCTGGTTGAAAAAGGCACCATGGTTTCCCGGGAAATTGCTCGGAAAATCCAAGGATCCAACGTGGAAAGTGTTCGCGTATATTCCCCGCTGACCTGCCAACTCGAGTACGGATTATGTGCAAAGTGTTATGGCATGGATCTGGGACGCGGTGAACCGGTTAAAAAAGGAGCAACAGTTGGTATAGTTGCAGCTCAATCGATTGGTGAGCCTGGAACCCAGCTTACGCTGCGGACTTTCCATACCGGTGGTGTAGCAACGACCAGTGATATTACAACAGGTTTACCCAGAGTTGAAGAGCTGTTTGAAGCTCGAAAATCTCCTAAAGGTGAAGCAGTCCTGACTGAAATATCCGGAAAGGTAAGTATTGAGAAATCGGATCGCTACAGCGACATGAGAGTAGTTCGAGTAACACAAAGCGAAATGGTCAGTGATTCTTATGACCTTGAAAAACACTGGAGAAAGAGAGTTAAAGACGAAAATAAGGTAGAAGAGGGAGATGTGCTTGCTTCTTTGGATGCCGATAACCAGCTATTAGCTAAGAATGGGGGACGAGTCCGTATTGAGGGCAGAACCATCATCGTTTCTTACGAAGTCAAAGATGAGAAGTATTATGAAATCCCGAGTAACGCCAGACTGGTGGTAGAGGAAGGTGAGAAGGTAGAACCTGCCCAGCGCCTTACCGAGGGATCTATGAATACCCACGATATTTTACGCATCAGCGGCCGTCATGCCTGTCAACAGTATATGCTCTCGGAAGTTCAGAAGGTTTACCGGTCCCAGGGACAGGCTATTCATGATAAACACTTTGAGATTGTGATCGGCAAGATGATGTCCCGGGTGAACGTAACGGACTCCGGCGACTCTGGTACCTTACCGAGGGAATTGAGCAACCGGATTGCTATTATGAAGGAAAATGAAAAATTGCTTCAGGAAGGCAAACGTCCGTTGAAATACAATGATGAATTGCTGGGTATCACCAAAGCAGCACTGAATACGGATTCCTTCCTGTCAGCAGCTTCCTTCCAGCACACCATTAAGATCCTTACCCAGGCAGCTGTCAATCGGGCTGAAGATCCTTTGTTTGGTTTGAAGGAAAACGTGATCATTGGCAAATTGATTCCTGCAGGTACGGGCTTTACGGAAGGTCCACTTTCTCCCAAAGGGATGCAGAAAGAAGATGAGATAGACCTGGATGCAGTTGAAGCGGAATCCAACCTGGAAGCTGCCGATGAAGTCCAGGATGAAGAAACGCCGGTTGAAGAAGAAACTGTGGCTGCATGAACTGTCGAATTAGATAAAATGATAAACCAGCGGATAAGCTATCCGCTGGTTTTTATTTAAGAAGCAAGAAACGGTCTCCTCTAATGGAGACCGTTTCCTGTGATGAACTCTCCCATTTTGGAGTAAGTTCAAAGGCGGATGGGGTTTTCATGTTATAATGCTCAACGATCAAATTCCCTAAATACTTTTAATGTGGAAAAACTACGGAATGCGAAACGTGGAGAAAATACCGCAGACATCGTGTTCCGTGTTGTGTTGTAGTTGGAGGAACTATGGATATTGGTCTTATTCGGCCTATAGATATTGAAGATGAAATGCAGAAGGCCTATCTGGATTATGCGATGAGCGTAATCGTCTCCCGCGCGCTCCCAGATGCCCGGGATGGATTAAAGCCAGTTCATCGTCGGATCCTGTATGCTATGCATGTCATGAATATGGGGCCAGATTCAACTTATAAAAAATCTGCCCGTATCGTGGGTGAAGTGCTGGGTAAATATCACCCTCATGGTGATATGGCAGTGTATGAATCAATGGCTCGCATGGCGCAGGATTTCTCCATGCGTTATCCGCTGGTAGACGGACAGGGGAACTATGGATCGATTGACGGGGATTCCCCGGCAGCTATGCGGTATACCGAAGCCCGGATGGCTTTACCAGCGAGCCTGATGCTTGAAGATCTTGAAAAGGACACGGTAGTTTTCCGGGATAATTTTGATGGTACGCTGCAGGAACCCAGTGTGCTTCCATCCTCTTTCCCAAATTTATTAGTGAATGGTGTTACCGGCATTGCTGTCGGTATGTCCACCAGCATCCCGCCCCACAACTTAGGGGAAGTAGTTGATGCCTTGGATTATATGCTCCAGAACTGGAAATCCATGGATAAGATTACCGTTGAGGAGTTAACCGAATTTATTAAGGGTCCGGATTTCCCTACAGGGGGAGTGATTATTGAAGATCAGCGCCGGAGAGGACTTAAAAGCGCCTATGGCGCAGGCCGCGGCAAAGTCCGCGTTCGTGCTAAGGCCATTGTGGAAGAAATGTCCCGGGGCCGGCATCGGATAGTGATCACCGAGATTCCATACATGACCAAAAAAGTGACTGTATTGGAACGGATTGCCAAACTGGTGCGTGACGAGGAACTGGAAGGTATTACGGATTTGAGAGACGAATCTGACCGCCAGGGTATGCGGATTGTAATTGAGCTGATGAAATCAGCCCAGCCGGAAGAGGTGCTGGAAGCCCTCTATAAACGCACCACATTGGAGAATACTTTCAGTATCATAATGCTGGCGCTGGTGGATGATGAGCCAAAATTATTAAGTTTGAAGGGTGCTTTGCAGGTGTATATTGACCACAGGTTGACCATTGTCAAACGAAGAAGTCAACATGATTTGAATAAAGCCAAAGCCCGGGAACATGTCCTGGAAGGAATCTCGATAGCTCTGGATAACCTGGATGCCGTGATTGATACTATCCGGAAATCCCGCTCAGCGCAGACTGCCCGCAATAACCTGATGCGGGAATTTTCACTGACCGAGATTCAAGCCCAGGCCATCCTGGATATGCCGCTGCGGCGCTTGGCTGGGTTAGAGCGGAAAAAAATTGAGGATGAATATAAGCAGGTAAAGAAACAAATAAAGGATCTTTCTGGCTTATTAAAATCTCCTAAAAGGATGCGTGAAGTGATTGCACATTCCCTGCAGGAAACCAAGGAAAAATATACTGATGCTCGAAGGACTCAAATCGCAATGGTGGAAGGAGGCGTGGGTGCGGCGCCCATGCAGCTTACCCATCTCACCCCGTCTGAAAATGTTTGGGTGATGATCAACCGGGATGGGTTGGTTTCTAGAACACCGGGGGATGATCCTCCCCGCCCCAGTGGCTGGGATGTGCCCAACTGGTTGGTCAGGGTGAATACCAGGGATACGCTGTATTTGGTTTCAGAGAGCGGTGAATCGGCTGCGATCCCTGCCCATACTGTTCCAGAAGTGGAAAAACCGTCCCAGGGCACTCATTTTTCCAAATTAACCCCCTTCAAAGAGGATGTAAAATTGAGTTCCGTGTTTGGAGTACCTCCCAAAGAAAATCGAGATGAAAGTTGGCATGTGGTCACCATCACCGAACAAAGTATGTTGAAAAAAAGTGAAATCAGTGAATTGCCCGGTCCTTCCGCGCAACTCTTTACTCTGGTGAAAGTGAATGACAATGATAAACTGGTATCCATCCGCTTAAGTGATGGTAATAAAGATATCTTCCTGGCAACCAGCCAAGGTATGGCTATCCGGTTCAATGAAGAAGATGTGCGTCCGATGGGATTGGTGGCTGCTGGTGTAAATGGCATGAAACTTGATAAAGAGGATTGTGTTATCGGCATGGAAATGCTGTCAAAGAATGGAGAGATCTTTTTCCTGACTGCCTCAGGTAGGGCAAAAAGAGTAAAACAAGATGATTTTCCAATTCAGGGCAGGTATGGTAAAGGTGTGATTGCCTGGAAATTCCCGGAAGGAGATTCATTAGTAGGTATGACAGCAGGTAAGGGAACCATGCGGGTGACCGTTCACCTGAAGGAGTTTGCACCAAGGTCTACCAGGTTGGATGATGCTCCCCTTCAAACCCGAGTTGCGCAAAAAGGGAAAGAAGTTGTGGAGATGCGGGAGTTAGACCGGGTAACACTGCTTACTATCCCCTGGGAGATGGTCCGGCCGGTTTCCGAGAAATAAAAACCAAATCCCTACGGGTTATTTGGTTACGGTGAATTCTGAGAAGTGATAGGCAATATTTCCGTCTCTTAATCCAATGGTATCGCTGCCATTCTGAACATTCCCGATTGATGAATTTGCTGTCCAGCTGATGTGGCGGATATTTCCGGTACCAGTAAAGCTAGCTAAATTAAAAACCGCATCTGGTAAAAGATCGTTGAACAGGGTGGCATACCAGCTTTTGATAGCTTCTTTCCCCTGTGCTGTTCTTTCACTGGTGATATGAACTGCCTGGTCTCGATAAAGTGCCTTGACCCGATCAGGGTTGTGGGAATTTAACTCCTGGATGAGTAGTTCAGCGATATCGTCCGGCGGTTGGGGATCTTTATCCCATTCAAAGTCCCTGATAGTCTGCCAAATCTCAGCCGGCAGAGCTTGATGCAGATTGCCCCATTCCCAAAAATTTACTCCGGACAAATTCAGCGACCGGGCTTTTTGCATAAACTCTTTTACTTCAGAGACTGTGGGAGTCCAACCCCACTCGGTAAAAGCAGCCCCAGTTGGGACAATAGGCGGTGTATAGGTGAGGTTCTGAAACTCGGCTACACTTCGCTTAAGCTGCGCGCCGGGGTTATGGGCCTGCATCCAGTATACCTGAGGCATGTTTAAATCACATTTTTTCAAGAATTCATCCCAGGGAAGCTGGGGATGATAAGAGGGGTACCGGTAAGAACTCAGTGCGACGGGAATATCATTAATCTCCGCTCTAAGTTGACTCATAAATGTTTTTGCGGCGCTGTATTTTCCTTTATAGTGGCCTTCTGCATCCAGTACATATCCATCCACCCCCAGTTCCCGGATGCGGCTGATGGCTTTCTGGGCTTCCATCCCCGGTTGGTCGCCGAAGAGATAATGCCAGCCCCAGGCTTGAATTCCATTACTTTTTAAAGCCTGAACCAAAGGGGGAACCAGATCAATCTTTTTCTCCCAATCGTAGTTATAGCTGTATATCCCGTTGGCGATTTTTATCAGAACATGGCTGTAGTTTGCTTTAACAGCCTTATCAACTATTTCATTGATATTGCCGTTATGACAATACTGAATTTTCCAGATGAACATTCCTTTTCCGGTTAACATAGGTCTTCCTCACAAAATCTCAGGATAAATATTATTCTTTAAAATAGATTTATGTCTCAGTTCTTACTTAAGTATTCTGTCCCTGTAATCATTTTGTTTTGGCTCGAGTTAGGGAGAGTTCAGCGCTTTCTCCAGGATCCTGCGGATGGCTTTGTATTTTGGAAGCAGTACATGCGCTCCTCCCGGGGTTATCCAGGAGCTTACTGAATCCTGATTAATGAAATACTGTTTGATGCGAGTTTTATCGGATAGCTTTGCAGCAGTTGGAGCCAGGGAGATAATAGTCCCCAGGTCAAGGTTGGTAGTCACATTGTTAACATAGGTGTTATATAGTTTCGGAATTTTGCTTATCGTATTTAGAGCAAAAAATCGGTCCAATATACTGTCTAAAACCAGCTGCTGACGGACATTGCGACTGAAATCGTTGGTTGTCATCCGGGACCTGACGTACCAAAGTGCTTCTTTACCGTAGAAGTGCTGGTTTCCGGGATAGACACAATGGGATAATCCGTGATTCCAATTGTCGTCACAGATCGTTTGCGGCACACTCACATAAATCCCGCCCAGGTTATTGATGATGCATTCAAATGCACGAAGGTTAATCAGAACATAATAATCCGGCTTGAACCCGAAGTTATGCAGGAATGTTTGCTTCAAACTTGAAAATCCCCCATGAGAAAACGCAGTATTGATCCGCTGGGAGGTCCAATTGGGAATATAAATATAAAGATCCCGGGGGAAGGAAGTGACCCTGATTGTGTCTTCCTTGGTATTGACCGTTACCAGGATGATGGTATCTGTTCTTCCTATGTAACCTTTGTATTTCTGGTCAGATCCCAGGAGAATGATGTTAATTTGTCCATCTGGTTGAGGAATGGGATCCACGCCCTTGGTATTGCTGGCTGGTTTATACCTATCTGGTTTGGGCGTGATTGTTGGTATGGGCGTTGGGTACTCTGTCGGAATATAGGTTTCTGTGGAAGCGAGGGGTTGAAAGGCGGTAGCTGTTGGTGTAGATCCCGGGGGGACATCCAGTATAGCTACTCTTGTATTCGGTTCGGAGGAATCGATCAGATTTCTACCGAACACAGGTACAAAAATCACCAAAGTCAACAGGATGATGCCAATAATCAGAATTAAATTCCGTTTATTTTTAAACATAACCTGGCTGTTCCCTTAATGATACGCCTTAAGTTATGGGGTTCAATAACCCCATACAGTTCCTTTCACCCGCTTTCCCGGGTCAACATCCACCCAGTAAACGGATAAGGAGCAGATAATCCCTTGCCTATGGAGTACGGTAGCAAGAACTGTACCAGGTAGATTAACCGCTTTCGGCAAGGTTTTCTTTTGATTGGAAAGCTAGCAGCAAACTTACTATAGTTCCATCCCCCGGTTTGCTTTCGACCCACATTCTCCCGCCTTCGTTTTCTACCAGGTTCTTTGTGACATAAAGATTAGTCATTACCTGGCTCGATTCTTCCTGCTGATCTGCAGTTAAATGATCATTTAACACAGCAGCAATTTCATCCGGGAAGTACCCATTACCCTGATCGGTTATTTTAATATGCGCAAAGCGCTGGGTCTGGTCTTCCTCGTAGACCTGAGTCTGGATGTTGATTTCACCTTCGGATTTAGTTTCCTCCACAGCGTTGGACACAAGAAAAGAAAAGATTTCCTGGAATAAGGCATGATTCATCATTAAAGGGGGAGAATCATCCGGTAAATCAAGTTTGATTTTGATTTTCTTTTTCTTGATTTGTTTACCCACATCCTCCAGACAAGTTTGAACGGCCTCTTCAAGATTGGCAGATCGTTTGCTGTCTGGATCTTCCGGCAGGAGTTCAGCTGCCTGATCTTGGGAGTCATCCTCCACAGGTTTCTCTAGTTTCATCTCTTCTCTGGCAGCCTGGATTTCCCTTTCAATCACAGAGATATACTTCCGTAAAGCTTCTGTGGATTCCTTTTTTGACAGGTCAACCAGCATGGCGAGATGACGCTGAAGGGTATTGTCACTGAATTTCAATTGATCATACTTGGTAGTCAGGGAATCCTGATCCAATAACAGATTCTGGTGTTCTTTGGACAGCATCGCTATTTCTTCTTTCAAGCTTTGTTTATCCTGGGTCAATTGGGTTAGGTTGGACGACAGATCCCGGATAGTATTTTTTACGCTGTCAGGTTCTTCTTTTTGGGTTGCCAGGTGGTAATTAAAGGCAGACTCATAAAACTTGGACAGCAACCTTAAATAGTCCTGATCTTCCTTGGTCCAGGGACGATTTGAAAAGGGAGAGAACAGGACCACCCCGATGGTTTTATTTGCACCGGGAACAAGGACTGGTGTAGCCAGCAAGTGCCCCGGCTTGGACAGCTGGAGCATCTTAGATAGGTGGGATAAATCGCGGGATGTGCTGCTGGCAGGAATATGAAGCATTTTCCCCCTCTGGATATAATTGGTGAGCAGAGGGACGTTTTTGCTTTCCAATGTAATTGCCTGCAGAGATTCCTCGCGGATTAAATCATATCCGGCAATGATCCGGATTTTTCCATGTTTATCGGGAGTATCAATAACCAAAGTTAGGTCGGCAAGAATCAGATAACATGTTATTTGAGCGATTTTATACAGGATTCCGGTTGGATCTTTTTCATTAAATAATTTCTGGATCAACTCCAGGGTTTGGTAGTCAACACTAACTCGTTGTCGCTGGAGATCGCCATTTTCCTGTTTGTGATCAGGGGAGGGTTTGTCCCCAATGGGAAAACGATCTCCTAATATCAGCAGCAGCGGATATGCTGTCAGCTGAACCAGATGTAAATATTCCGAATTCGAAACCAATAGGGATAAAAGGGATCCAATAAACAGGATACCTCCCATAATAAGTCCGTATACCCAATAGTTTGGTTTGCGGATGATAATCAGGACGCTCCCGAAAACAAGCAGCAGGATGGAGAAAACCTGCCAGAATGGGAAAGTTCCCAAAAATCCTTCTAGAAGTGAGGGGAGAAAAATTGTTTGCAGGATAACAAGGAAGGCAATAAGAACTGACGAAACAACGACAATGACATCTATTTCCCGGCTGGGTTCCGGAAATGCCCACAGCCAGATGATCAAGATCAACCCCAGAAGATGAGCAGCCTGGTCCAGCACCAGGAGAGAATGTGTAAAAGCCGGTTCCACCTGCCAGGAGAAATAGGTGAGCAAGAAGACTATGATCCGCAATATAGTTATTCCCGTCAGCCCCTGGATCATGCGGTAACCCTGGGGGAATCTGCCCTGCTGCCATTTGCTGAAAACCTTCACCAAGGATATTGAAGAAATCAGGATGATCAGCAGGGAATAACCCAGATAGGTTATCGGTAAATTGGTTGGATTAATTACGGTTTGAAACATGTTCATTAGTGACACCTTCCTGAATTATAGCACGGGTTGCAGATGGATAAAAAAATCAGCAAAGAACTTGACGAGAATCAGAAATAGCGGCAAGAATTGAGAAAGAAGTCGGAAGGTTGACAAAATGCTAAATCGGGGTAAAATTGCGCCTGCAAGAGGATTTATTTTGCCGAAGTGGCGGAATAGGCAGACGCGCTACGTTCAGGGCGTAGTGGGATTTACTCCCATGTGGGTTCGACTCCCACCTTCGGCACAGAACCAGTCTCTAACTTTGGGTTAGAGACTTTTTAATATTCACTTTTGGAGAGAAGGACAAATATTTTCGAGTTTGGATTGGCACCGGGGTAAGCGATTGCGAAGGTGGAAGTTGTGGGATAAGATAGAGTTATGGATCTGAAAAAGGGCAAAACGATTTTTCTGCTAGGATTCCTGCTGGTGCTGATCGTGTGGATGATAATATTTGGAGGCAGGATTTCCGAATTAAACCGCCTAACAAGTGAGTTTGAACAGGCTCAGGAGACAATGGCTGCACTTACAGCCACCACCCGCGCTCTTGCCACTGAGGTAGTGAGAGCAGATTCGGATGCCGCGGTTGAGGAATGGGCTTATGAAAACCGCCGCTGGATCCGGGAGGGCGACCACCGGATTGCGGTGGTACCGGTGACGGGTACGCAGGTTATGTCAACCTTGATTCCGACAGTCACCCAGCAGCCGCAAAACCTGTTTCGGGTCTGGTGGGATTTGTTCTTTAACACCAAACCTTGACTGAGTTATACCCTCATGCTATAATCGGCAACCTACAATTAACGCGGGGTAGAGCAGTGGCAGCTCGTCGGGCTCATAACCCGGAGGTCCCAGGTTCGAATCCTGGCCCCGCT
>CAZHHT010000074.1:0-15006 GCA_964532455.1 uncultured Anaerolineales bacterium | reverse complement strand
TACGTATCAACAATATTATTGAACAGGTGTACAAGTTTGTATAAGATCAAATTTTAGACATTCATTAATCCTCCTGTCGGCCTCCACCCCGTAAGGGGGGATATGCAAAAATACCCATATTGAAGCGCTTCAGGAGCTGGCCGCTGTGATCCTGCAGGATGAAGAAGAAGTAGAAGATACAGAAAGAACGGGAAGAACCGGAAACCGCAGAATAAGCGGAAGCAGAGGGAGGTGATGCCGGCCCAGTAAAGACAGTTTAGGAGATCGAATAGGAGCCCCTCGTATGTAAGGAGGGGCTCCTTTGGGTGATACTATGAAAGCGTTCCTACCGTAGTGCTAAACTAAGAGTAGTGACAAACCAGTTTAGCAAAAGGAGGAACGCTATGTTTCCATTTTACCTTGGAATTGACCTTCATCTCAAACGAACCTATCTGGTGCTTATGAATGCCGAGGGGGAAGTGATCGACAAACGGCGCCTGAAGAACCCTGAGATGGCATCCTATATATCTAAGAATATTCCCAAAGAAACTTATGCGGTGATGGAAGCTACCCGGAACTGGCCCTTCTTCTACGATCTATTAGAAAAGCATGTCGACAGGGTAGAGCTGGCGCATGCTAAAGGTGTACGGATGATCGCAGCGGCAGCGGTGAAGACGGACCAGATTGATGCTTCAGTGCTGGCGCATCTGGCAAGGTTAAACTTTCTGCCCATCGCCTATGCCGCGCCAAAAGAGATCCGCGACTTACGGCAGCACCTGCGCTACCGGGAATGGTTGATAGACGAACGGCGGCGGGCGAAGAACAGGATCCATGCCGTACTCGCGGGATACAACCTGGCCTCTCCGGTAACAGATCTGTTCGGTCGTGCTGGAAGGGAATGGTTGAAAGAGATGGTTGAAAAAGAACTGCGTCCTACATCCCAACGAGTGGTCCTTGAGACTCTGGCAATGATCGATCAATTGGATGACCAAATCAAGGAATTGGCGAAGGATATCCCGCTGCCAGAGGAACTGAAGCCCAAAGCAGAGCTTTTGATGAGTATGCCGGGAATTGGTAAATTGATTTCAGCAGTGATCCTGGCGGAGATCGGCGATATCAGCCGGTTCAATTCACCCAAAGCATTGTGCAACTGGGCTGGATTGACACCCCGGGTGCATAAAAGTGACGAGGTTGTGAGACACGGACGGATCTCAAAACAGGGTTCACGATATCTGCGCACTGCGATGGTGAGTGCTGCTATGACGGCATGTCGGATCAGTCCCCGCTGGTACGGGGTGTATGAGAATCTAGCTCGGCGGATTGGCCGAAGAGGCGCCAAGGTGGCAGTTGGGCGCCGGTTATTGACGGTGGTTTACTATATGCTGAAGCGAAACCAACCCTATGGTGAAGATTATGAGCAGCGACGAGCTGTTGAACAGGGAGCCTGACCCAATTGCTGGTCATCAAAGACCGATCTGGTGAATGAGGCCCCTGGGATAAACCGATTGGTATGGTGTGCCTGATCTTATCAAAGATCTCAAACTGAGCACGGTTAGATGCATTGGATCAAGGTCGCTGCTGATTGGAATACACCAGGAAAAAAAGGATTAGATAGATAAAGAACGAGGCAGAGAAGAATATGTCTCGGGAGGAATGATATTGCTGATTTTCCTGAAAAGAAATATCCCCTTGACGAACGCTTTCTTAGATGCAATTGGGGTGGAAAGGGTGGATTTTGTGCACTTGATGGACAATTTCTGGTTCATCCCATCGAGAGGATGGACGTGGTTTTCCCCCAGATACAGGATGGACAATCCCCCTGCACAATTTGAAGTCAGACGCTCTATCCATTGAGCTACGGGTGCGTGGTGAAATGCATTATACCTCAGAGGGGAAATTAGTCAATTTTAGAGGGCTTTTTCCTTGAATTTATAGAAAAAGGCTATCTTTGACACAAGACCAAACCTTCGAATTAATTTCTCCTGGTGCAACCTCGGTGCAACCAGCAATAGGATTGATTAGAATAGATGGCAATATAACCAAAAATCGCTTAGACTTGCCCTCAGGATGGGGGAAAGCAGGGGTGTTTTTATGGGGGCGTCTGATTTCAACTCAGATGGATGGTTAGGGAAACGAACCGAACTATTTGTTAAATCAATCTTAAAGAAGATCGTCCAGGAGATCGATCAGGTTCTGATCACCGCCGGCCGGTGGAGACCAGTCGATCTGGACGACATCTATATCCTGTTTATCAAGCTCCTCCGCAAATTTCCGAAGCCCAACATTAATTACTTTCAAATCATCTTGAAATAGTTCTTGGATTGTAATTTCCATATCTCAATCTCCCAGCCTTTTCAGGATTTCCGCACAAAAGTACGCAGCCCGGCTGTTGCTCTGGAAAACAAATACTTTTTGATCTCGCAGTAATTGAGTCTGAAGGTTTAAATCCTGGGAATCATCTTCCGTACCGCAGATCGAAGCTACAACTGTCAGGTGAGCTCCCCTCACTTGGAATGACTGCTGGGCATGATGAATGGCATCGAGCAGTTCTCCTACGGGATCAGCTGAAGCGTTATATCCCAGGATGAAATCCAGGAATAAAATGGCCATCTCGGGATAATTCCCTTCAGCTAATATCCGTTCTTTTCTGATAGTACCATCGATCATGGGATGGGGTCTTCCCAGGGTATAAAACTCATCCCCCATGTCAACAATCGAATTCTTAATACTCTGATTGGGGTCTTCTAGCTTATATTCAGGTTTTAATGGAGCATTCGAGTAGACCTCGACACCCTGAGATTGTAAAATCTTCTGGGATTGGTAGGTAAATGTTCCTCCTGCAAATATGCCCCGTAAATATCGCTGGTCATCACTGAATTTTACAACTTCAGCATCAATCAAGGATAGTTCCTCATCAGTTAACGATTCAGTTCCCGGCATTGGATCACCATTGATTAGATGCCGGGCCCAGGTGACAGCGTCGTCAATCGTGCTGGCAAATTTAAGTTTGCTGCTTTGATCGGGTGAGGATTCGGCGCCGAGAAAACAGCACACCGCAGGTTTGGAACATGTCTCGAAATGTTTGATAAGTGATTCTTGGAACTTACTTCCAGGGGGTTTTGAGATGAATACGATCACCTCTGTCGAAGGATCAGCTTCCAATGCATCCACCGCTAGGAATGAGGTTATACCACCGATCTGATCAGAGACATCATTGGTGCCTGTCCCGATAGCATGGGAAATCCCTAAACCACCATTGTGGATCTGGCAGGTGAATTCCTGGAGTCCTGTGCCTGAGGCGCCGATTACACCGATCGATCCTTTTCTGACAGCATTGGCAAAACCGATTCCATGCCCGGCTATAAGGCTTGTTCCACAGTCCGGTCCCATCACTAGCAGATTCTTCTCTAATGCGTTCTCCTTTAATGCTTTTTCTTCCTCAAGAGGTACATTACTGCTGAAGATAAACACATGCAGTCCAGCTTCAAGGGCTTTTAACGCTTCCCGATACACAAATTCTCCTGGGATGGATATCACTGCCAGATTGGAATCTGGCTGGTATTCCAGGCCATCCTCAAATCTATGCCAATTTTGATGTGTGGTCTCTCCTATCTCTGCATTCAGTAGTTTGTCCAGATCAGCCAGAACAGTATCTACGGTTGACTGTGTTTCTCCTATTACTCCAACGATCAAGTCATTGGCTCCTGCAGCTGCGATCTCATCTCCAGTAAATCCAATATCCTGAAGGAGTTCTTTGTTCATCTCTGTTCCCATCAGGACTGCAGTCTGGGTCACACCCGGGTTATCAGACAGCTTTTTATTGATTCCCATCAGGAAAACAGAATCATAATATTGGTTCTTGCGAATTGTGTACCCTGTAATCATGTTATGCATCCTGATATTTTTTACCGAAAGCGATCAGAGCCTGCTTAAAACAATCCATTGGTGGGCGAACCATCCCCGCGCCAATGATCGGATAACCGGGGTCTTTGTGGGCAATGGCGGTATCAATAATGGGAGCGATATTGGTTTGAATAACCTTGCGGATATCGATCCCGATCGACGTTCCCACAGAACCCAGGGCAGGCATACGATAAGTGGGATGAACCGCAACAGTGATTTTTCTCATTTCCCGTGAATAAGCCAGGGCTTCGTCAGGTGTGCCGCCAACCAGGCTGAGAATACCTGGAGCTCCTCCGATCACAAATCCACCCCAACCCACGGTCTCGGTGATGGCAGAATCCCCCATGTCCAGACCAGCGTCAGTTTCAGAATAACCAGGCAGGAACAAGCCATCTACCTCTGGTGACGGTGCAGTAAACCACTCATCTCCTAATCCACTGACCCGGATACCAAACTCTGTGCCATTCCTGGCCATAGCTGTTACAACAGTACTATAGTCGATATTGTGAGCGGGATCAGAAATGGCTTTACCACTGGCCATAGCGATACCCAAGAAAATAAGGTTGTGGTTGGTGATGTAATACAGTGTTGGCAGAACGGATTCTTTGGGAAGATCTGCTTCTGCCATGGCCACAGCCATCTTATTGGCAAATAAACTAGAGGCGGCGCTGTGACGGTTGTGCAGTTCATCGCCCATCTGGAGAGCCTGGGTGATGATCGGCTTAAGCTCCAGTTCGCCTATCTTTTGAAGCGCTTTCCTGAGTGTTGGGGCCCACACGTCCCGCCATTTTCGGAGTCCATCAACGGCATCTTCTGAGTATTCACCAAATTGCTGGCGACCTTCAACCTGGCGGCAGTAGGCCCGGTTGCCATACGTTTTATTCTCTACGACCCAGACTGGAGCTGAGATAGAGATCGTTCCTGCCATCGGTCCCACGGTCTGGTGATGATGGTTGGGCTCCAGGCGGATATCGCCTTTCTCCAGCATCGCCACAGCATCGTCAGGCGTGTCAGCCCAACCCTCGAACAGGACTTGACCGATAAGGGCTCCCCGCTGGGCTCCGCATACATTTTCCCAGGCTATAGGAGGACCTGAGTGCAAGATCATTTTATCTTCTAACCCTGGGATAACCTCGCCTGCTGGAGCGATATCCACTAAAACCGGGTCTCCCTGCACCATCACATCGGCGGCTTTCTGATTGGCTTGTTCTATCTGCTGCTTTATATCCATAGGTAACCCTCCAACTCAGGAACGGCATGGAGGCCTGAGCCTCCATGCCAGATCTTTTAAACAATTCTAATTGATATTTTATTTCGCGCTTCCTGTGACACCCTGGACGAACCAATCGACTGAACTCATCAGATCAA
This sequence comes from uncultured Anaerolineales bacterium, assembly GCA_964532455.1. Taxonomy (GTDB): domain Bacteria; phylum Chloroflexota; class Anaerolineae; order Anaerolineales; family UBA11858; genus B10-G9. The sequence goes on along the minus strand of CAZHHT010000074.1, from coordinate 9,756 downwards.
CAGGTAGAACCTCACCTTCGGCAACTTTTACATTACCTTCTTGGTCGACGACCGGACCTGTGAACACAACAATGGTTCCAGCTTCAACATCAGCCCGTACCTGCAAAACCTGGTCCTGCACATCCTGGGGGACCTTGGGGCCAAAAGGTCCCATTTCCATACATTCATCCGCGATTCCGCAGCGAAGGAAGATAGGCTCCCAGGTGCCATCAAGCACAGTGGATGTCAGCCAGGTCAATTTCCCACCCAGCGTGAAACCAATACCTGAGATCCAGTTCTCGGGAGCAAATTCCTGGGCTGCCAGAGATTGGAAGCCGATCGAATACACACCCCGCGATTCTGCGGTTCCCAGAACTGTGGCTGGTGAGTCAACATGCATGGTTACCACGTCCACTCCCTGGTTGATGAGGGAATTGGTGGTGTCTGCCTCTTTGGCACTGTCGCCCCATCCAAAGGTGTAGGCGACGATAGTCTCAACATCAGGATTAACTGATTGGGCACCCAGAGCGTAAGCATTGATGAAGGTATTGGTCCATCCCAGGGGGAAGGCTGCCACGAAACCGAGTTTGTTGGTCTCGGTCATTAATCCGGCGGCGACGCCCATAATATACCAGGTGTCTGGCGGTTCACCAAAGAAATTGGCAAAATTCGCACCCATTTCCCAGCCGCCGGCGTGCTCAAAGATCACGTCGGGATACTGCTCGGCCAGAGTCAGGGCAGGATACTGGTGGTTAAAAGCGGTAGCAATGATCATTCCAGCGCCTTCTCCGATCATATTCTCCATAGTGGTTGTTGCACCAGCTTCTTCCGGAACATTCTCTGCCTCGATAATCTGGACACAGGCGATATTTTCCTTGATCTGCATGACACTTTCGTGCATGGCTTGGTTATAACCGGCATCGTTGATGGGTCCACCATAAAGGGCGCCGATGATCAAGCAGGGTCCTTCCTCTTCGACGGCTTCCTCTTCTTCTGTTTCTTCAGCTTCAGCTTCCTCTGCTTCTTCAACTTCCGCTTCTTCAACCGCTGCTTCTTCCGCCGCCGGTTCTTCCACAGCAGGCGCAGGCTGGCAGGCAGTCAAAACCAGTACTGCAATGACAATCAGAGAAATCAGGGGGAAAAGTTTTCGTTTCATTTTCTTCTCCTTTAATACAAGTGTAATCTGATGGAAAGGTCAAATTGAGTAATCAAGCTTAATCAGTTCACCTCCTTTGATTGAATGATCTACTGCTGTCCACCTTGATAAACACGCCCCAAACTGGCGGGAGCAGCATGTTTCCGGGTACCACCCCAGGCCAGGAGAACCAGCAAAGTAAGAATATAGGGTATGGTGTCCAGCAGGAAAGGCGAGACCTGAACTCCACTGGACTGGAGGAATAGCTGGAAAGCAACCGCTCCGCTGAATAATAAAGCTCCTCCGATCGCCCGTAGGGGATGCCATTTCGAAAAGATTACCAGGGCAACCGCTATGAACCCACGCCCGGCAGTCATGTATTCTGACCAGTTCATAGTATAGGCAAGGGAGAGATGGGCAGCACCCAGTCCAGCTAACATGCCACCCAGAAAGAGGGCCTGGTACCTGATCAGGAAGGGATTTCGCCCGGAAGCAAAGGCTGTATCTGCATTCTCACCGACAGCACGTAATCCCAACCCCCATTTGGTTTTGAATAACAGCCACCAGATCAAGACAGCGATGGGGATCACCAGGTAAATTAATATATCGAAATCGAAGAGGGATTTGTACAAGGTTGGGAGATTCGACAATGCCGGCAAAGTGATCCGGGGCAAGGCATTGATCTTGATTCCAACGTAAGGTTTGCCAATCAAGGCGCTCAACCCGAAACCGAAGAACATCAAAGCCAGACCGCTTGCCAGCTGATTCGCCCGGCGGGTGATGATCAAGTAGCCCAGGATCATATTCGCCAGCCCTCCAGCCAACGCTGCAACTATCACTCCCAGGAAGGGATTTCCTGATAAAGCAGCAACTGCAAAACCCGAGGAGGCGCTGATTAATAAGACTCCTTCTAATCCAAGATTCACAATCCCGGACCTCTGATGAATGGTTTCACCCAGCGTGGTATATAAAAGGGATGTCCCGGAAAAGATCGCGCTGGAAATTACTCCTAGAATTGCCAGAGTGCTCATGCTGTTTTCCTTTTAATGAATTTCGGCTGGGCAAGAACCACAAATAATGTTAATGCCAGCAAGATATTGATGACTGCGTAAGGAATTCCCCGGGTCAGTTGGAGCATATTTCCCCCTGTGAAGATTACTGAGACCACAAAACTTGTGATCACGATCGCTACCGGGTCTCCAAAGGACATCCAACTGATTAAGAATCCCATAAAACCCAAACCCCGGGAAAAATCCACCAGCAGTACACCATAATAGCCAGAAACCTGGGACATACCTGCCAGGCCGGCGATACCGCCACCAAGACACAACATCAGGACCCAATATTTATTGAGAGGGATACCGCTTCTTTTGGCCGCCTGTGAATTTCCGCCAATTGCTCTTATTTCCAATCCCCAACATGTTTTGGTCATCACGAACCAGAAGAGACCCAAAAGGACAAGGCCGATGATTAAACTCAGATCTACCCGGGTTCCAAAAAAAGTTGGCAGCCTGGCTGCCGGCACAAAATTGGGCGTTTTATTGGTATCCATGGGAGAGTGCCAGAAACCGAACACAAAAAAAGCGACCAGTTTAGGAGCTATCGAGTTCAGAAGTAAGGTGGTGATAGTTTCGTTCACTAATCCCATTGCCTTTAATACACCTGGAAGGACAGCCCAAAGTGCTCCACCCAGGAATCCAAGTAGGGTCATTAAGGGAAGCAGTAGCCAGATTGGCTGGTCACTGAATGTGATCGCTCCCCAGGTAGCCAAGCAGGCGCCCATATAAAGCTGCCCTTCACCACCAACATTAATCAATCCCAGGCGGGATGGTAGGGCCACTGCTAATGCTGTGAACAGGATCGGGGTCATAGAAACCAGGACTTCGGAGAATCCTTGAGCGCTGCCAAAAGCAGATCGGAAGATATCCAGATAGGACTGCAGTGGGTCTTTTCCTGTGATCAGCAGGATAATTCCAAACAAGACCAGCACGACCAGGACCATTAACAGGTAGCGAAGCAAATTATTCAAGAGACTTTGAACTGGTTTTGGCAGTTTGTTTTTTGTATCCATATTAAGGGACATTTTCAACCTCAGTTCCTGTCATCAAGTGACCTATTTCATACCTGTCAGTTTCCGAAGGCTTGAACTCACCCACTAATTGGCCTTGATAAAGTACAATAATTCGATCACTTAATTCAAATAACTCATCCAGATCTTCAGAAAGCAAAAGGATTCCCGCGCCTTGATCGCGAGCTTTGAGGAGAGCTGCCCTGGCTGCTAGGGTGGATTGGACATCCAGCCCCCTGGTCAGATAGGAGGCAACGATTAGTCGAGGTTGATGGCTCAACTCCCGGATAATTACAAGCCGCTGTAAATTTCCACCAGAAAGTGTGGTAGCTGGTACGTAGAGGGGAAGCTCAAAACCCAGGTCCTCCAAGCCCTGGAGCAAATCTTCCCTGGCTGTCGGCCAATCTACAGTCATTCCAGCCAAAGATCCATACCGCCAGGTAGAGCTGATCACAAAATTTTCCAGTACAGACATATAAGGGACTGTAGCCATGATCAAGGGATTTTCCGGAATGAACGCTAATCCATGTTTTCGCAGCTGCTGGATTGAGTCTTTTGTAATATCCCTGTTATTAAGTAACTTCTTACCAGATTTAGTGGGGATCATCCCCAAAACCAGATCACCAAGTTCTTTCTGCCCGTTACCTGATACTCCAGCGACACCGACCAACTCACCGGGAAATACCTGAAGATCAATCCTATCTAAACTGGTTTCTGCGCCTTCACCTTCAGTTACAATTTCCTGAAGCTCTAAGACTGGAATAAATTTCGAACGATCGATCTGACGGGACTCCACCTCTAGCTGGGGCATTTGCTTGCCAAACATCAGCCTGATCAAACCAGCTTCATCAACTTCTTCCCTCAGCAGGGAATTGGCCACACCTCCCTGGCGCAGTACAGTGATGCGATCCGCACAGGTAAGCACCTCTTTCATCTTGTGAGTGATCATGATAATCGAGTAACCATCATCACGAAGCCTAAATAAAATCTCAAAAAAAGCGTCGATCTCTTGCGGCGCAAGCACCCTGGTCGGTTCATCAAGGATCATGATCCGAGCGTCGGAGAGCAGAAGTTTTAATATTTCTACTTTTTGTTGTTCGCCGATAGATAGTTGTGATACCAACTCCTCGGGATTAACCTGCAAGTTGTAATTTGAGGAGATCTCTTTGATATAGTCTGAGATGTCTTTTTTGCGGAGGATGAAGGGTAGATCTGGCAGAAATAGAGCAATATTTTCAGCTATAGTAAGGGCGGGGATCAAGTTGTGATTTTGAAATACCATGCCAATCTGCAGATCCCTGGCATCTTGGGGAGATTTGATCGTCACCGGGTTTCCATTTTGCTGGATCTCTCCCGAGTCAGCCCGATAGAAGCCGTAAAGGATCTTCATCAGGGTGCTTTTCCCAGCACCATTTTCTCCCAGCAGGGCATGGATCTCAGATTGATAAATATCAAAATCTATCCGGTCGTTGGCTAACACCCCAGGGAATTGTTTAGTGATGCTCTTCATTGAAAACAGAGGAATTTTTTGGTTGACTTCGCCAGATATCGTCATAAAACGATCCTTCCCGGAATGTTTAACCAGCCAAAATCAAGTTCCTTGGTAGTCAAAGAACCCACTTGTATCGTAATTTCTTTCTGGTTGGGGGAAAAGCGTAAAATATTCGGGGTTTTTGTAAAATCACGAATCCGCAGTAACTACTGATATGAATAAGTAGTTAATACGTGGTTATTCGTTGTCTTGTTATCCGTGGGTTAGTCGATCAGCCCGTTTTCCCGGGCGTAGCGTACAAGCTCCACCCGGTTCTTTAAACCCAGCTTGCCGGAAAGATTGGCACGGTGGCCTTCCACGGTTCTCACAGAAATGGTCAGTTCCTCGCCAATCTGACGATTCGTATAGCCACGGACGAGTAATTTTAGCACCTCGATCTCCCGGGGCGTAAGTTGTTCGACCACGGTATTTGAGGATTTATTTCCCTTGTCCGGCTGATCGACAATCAGCTCGCGGACCATTGACGGATCAACATAGGTATCTCCAGAAAGGATCAACTGAATTGCGGCAATTAGATCCGCTTCAGCTGCCTTTTTCAAGATGTAGCCCGCTGCTCCTGATTTGATCGCTTCCCGCAAGAGAGCATTGTCCTCGTGAATGGTAAGAATAAGGATCTTAAGATCAGGATATTGGGCTGTCAACTTTTTTGTAACTGAAATGCCATCCAGATCGGGCATGCTGATATCCAGCAGCAGAATATCCGGTACGGTCTTGTTCACCATTTCGATAGCTTCATAGCCACCGGTTGCCTCACCACTCAGTTTCAAAGATGGATCGGCCTTAATTATTGCCTTTAATCCCGATCGAACTATGGCGTGATCATCGGCGATCATGATTCTAGTCTTCACAGGGCACCTCTACTCTGATTGTCGTACCCCTTTTGGGAGCGCTCTCTATTGCCATCTTCCCGCCGAGCATCTCCACTCTCTCTCTCATGCCAAACAACCCGAGATGACTATCCAGTGTCGGTGATGTGGGTCTAAAACCAACCCCATCATCTTCAATGATTGCGACAAGATGATCTCCTCTTAAGTTCAGCAGAACATCGACCCGCTGAGCTGCCGCATGTAGGGCAACATTAGTAAGTGATTCCTGAACTATGCGGTAGACAGCTGTCTCTACTACACTTGGCAGCCGCAGGTCTTCCATACCAACAGCCTCAAACTCAGCGATCAGGCCATATTGGCGGCTGAAATCTTCAATATATTGTGTAAGGGCAGTCACCAAGCCCATATGGTCGAGGCTCGCAGGGCGCAGGTCGACCGCTAATTGATGGAGTTTGTCCTGCAGCTCATCAGCTGTTCTTTTTAAATCGTCCATACTCCCGAAGATACTATCATGCTGGCTGATTTCTCGCTCAAGGAGCCCCAGCTGAACCGAGAGGGCTGACAGCAATTGTCCCGATTCATCATGAATTTCCCGTGAAAGATGCAGTCTTTCATCTTCTTGGGCTTTCAGCAGGCGCTGTGACAGGGCATGAAGTTGTTTATTACTGGACTGGACTTCACTCAAAAGCCATGTGTTCTGGATCGCCACTGCTGCCAGGTTAGCGAAGGATTGGATCAGCGGCAGTCGTTCTACACTAAAGAAATCCCGGTTATCCGATAAGACTTTTAATACGCCGATGATCTCATCGCTGAACAGGAGTGGTATCGCAGCATAAGCTTGAAACCTCACGGGAGGAGTGGGCAGCTGATCGCTGGTCCTGATCACAGCTTGGTTATCGATGATGGTCGATTGGTTTTGCTCCCAGAGTGCCTTGAGTTCAGAAAGCTGGTTGAGGGGAATCCCAAGTATTCCTGCAGGGGAGGGGTCAGCATTGATTTCGATCCAGACGGCATCAATCCCCAATCGATCAACTGCCAGCTGGCAGATCGTCTGGTAAAGTTTCTGGATCTCGAAATTATCCAGAAATGTTTTTGAGGAATCATTCAGGGTTGCTAGATCGATGACCCTCTGATGGAGAGATTCTGTAGCTTTGCGCCTTTCAATGGTTGCCGCCGCCAGGATTAACATTGTCAGCGAAACTACGCCCAAAAATGTCTGAAGCAGGACCAGGCTCTCGTTTTTAGATTCCAGCGAGAAGGGCCCCATACCATTGGCTGTGCCCCAGATGGCAATCCCTGAAACCAACAAGATGGCTATTGAAGCTCCTCGCGAGCCGAATCTTAATGCACCCCAGATCATAAATGGGAAAATAACGTAAAGTAGTGCCTGGTGCAGGATGCCAATCGGCGGCTGATTACCGAAAACGTACCAGGTAATAAATCCCAGCAGGGATAACTGAAGGGCTCTCTCCAGGTAGGAACTCCGATTTCCAAATACGGGAGGCATAGAGATCCAAACCAGAAGAACAGGTGCAACAACCAGGGCTCCAAGGAGATCCCCAATCCACCAGGTTACCCAGATGGTAGCAAAGAATTCCCAGCTGCCCAACCCCGTGAACATCAGAGTCAAAGAGCCCAGGCTAGCGCTAATCATGGTACCAAAAAAGGATGTAGCCAATAAACGGATCACATCCTGAACGCGATTGATTGCAGGTTGAAAATCAGCCAAATTTTTTAATACATAGGCAATTGCCCAGGCTTCAAGCGTATTTCCTAGCATCATTCCCAGAGCCAGGTTTAGTGGAGCGCCCGTGAGTAGGGACCCCAGGAGTACTCCCAGGCTGATCCCTGGCCAGAGATTGGTCCCAAATAACAATAACGCTGCGATGGAGATGCCAGTTGGCGGCCAAACTGGAGACGTGTTGGCCTGGACATATGCCATACTCAAACCTACACGGGCAGCTAGGTGATAAATGATCGCCAGGCCGAGGACTTTCAGCAGGTAAACTCCGAAATTTTGGATCTTTTTAGGCATAGAAACCTCAGAAATCAATTATATACCATCAACTGATCAGAAGATAAATATTACTAAAATTCTCATTGCCGTGAACCGAAACCCGGAATGCGCAATAGTAAAAATTAATTGATAGACGGATTCATCAGGCGATTATTATGGGCGGTATTAGGCAGAAAATATTATTTTCTTGGAGGCGGAAAGAAGGGAGAGCAAAGGTTTTTTTAGAAAATCGAGCTGCCAATCCAGTTGTTTAGTGGTTATTTCTGGTGATACTATGAAAGCGTTCCTACCGTAGTGCTAAACTAAGAGTAGTCACAAACCAGTTTAGCAAAAGGAGGAACGCTATGTATCCATTTTACCTTGGAATTGACCTGCATCTCAAGCGAACTAATCTGGTACTGATGGATCACGAGGGGGAAGTAATCGACAAACGGCGCCTGAAGAACACCGAGATGGCATCCTATATTACCAAAAATATACCCAAAGAAACTTATGCTGTGATGGAGGCAACCCGGAACTGGCCTTTCTTCTATGATCTATTGGAGAAGCATGTAGATCGTGTAGAGCTGGCCCATGCCAAGGGTGTGCGGATGATCGCAGCAGCAGCGGTAAAGACGGACCAGATCGATGCCTCAGTGCTGGCGCATTTGGCAAGGTTAAACTTTCTACCTATCGCCTATGCCGCCCCCAAAGAGATCCGCGATTTACGGCAGCATCTGCGCTACCGGGAATGGTTGATCGATGAGAGGCGGCGAGCGAAGAACCGGATCCATGCCGTTCTGGCAGGATATAACCTGGCTTCCCCGGTGACAGATCTGTTCGGCCGTTCAGGACGGGAATGGCTGCAAGAGGCGGCTGAGAAGGAACTGCGTCCTACATCCCGGAAAGTGGTCCTTGAGACTCTGACAATGATTGATCAACTGGATACCCAGATCAAGGAATTGGCGAAGGATATCCCGTTGCCAGAGGAGCTAAAGCCAAAGGCGGAGCTGCTGATGAGTATGCCAGGGATAGGCAAGCTGCTGTCAGCGGTGATCCTGGCGGAGATCGGTGACATCAGCCGGTTCAATTCGCCCAAGGCAGTGTGTAACTGGGCTGGATTGACACCGCGAGTGCATAAAAGCGATGAAGTGGTGAGGCACGGCCGGATCTCAAAGCAGGGTTCGAGATATTTGCGCTCCGCGATGGTGTGTGCAGCAATGACGGCCTGTCGGATCAGTCCCCGCTGGTATGGGGTGTATGAGCACCTGGCCAGGAAGATTGGTAGAAGAGCGGCCAAAGTGGCAGTGGGGAGGCGATTATTGACGGTGGTTTACTATATGTTGAAGCGCAACCAACCCTATGATGAAAATTATGAGCAGCGGCGAATGGATGAACAGGGAGCCTGACGGAATTGCTGGTTATATAAACCGATCCGGTGAATGAGGCCCCTGGGATAAACCGAATGGTATGGTGTGCCTGATCTTGAATAAGATCAGCTTGAATGAAAGATCTCAAGTTGAGCACGGTTAGATGCATTGGATCAAGTTCGTTGCTGATAGGAATATCCCGAATAAAAAAGAATAGGAAGATATTGAGCGAGACAATAGAGTGTGCCTCGGGAGAGAAAATCTTGTTGTTTTTCCTTAAAAGAAATATCCTCTTGACGAACGCTTTCTTAGATGCAATTTCGGTGCAATAAATGCGAAAATTCCCTGTTTTGGCATCAAAACTGGGATCTGCAGCTTGGATTTGCCCTCTAAGTAGGGAGATGAGAGACGAAAAATAGGCTGGCGTCTGACACGAGATCAGGTGAATTATAAGAGCCACTGACAAAATGTCAGGTGGACAATATTAATCCATCAGATGTCTGTTATGGTCGGGCAGAGGAGATGGAGACCAGGAGAGAGAAGATCAATAGGAGAACTTTACGGGGAGAGCAAGTGTCTGCATCAGCTACAGGGGCAGGGAGTATTTTCAGGGCAAATAGTCTCTCCATGAACTATGGATTTTTGTTCCAAAGGGTCTGACGACGTACAGGGCAACCTGTCCCTATAAATTGTACTTAATTCCATTGAACCATGATTTTTGTCGTTTTCATGATAGCTCCTTCACCATGCCGACACACTAATCCATCATTAATCTCTTGTGCTGAAGGGTAAACATCTACACACCACGTTATGGGGAGTAGCTAACATT
>CAZHHT010000073.1:0-15266 GCA_964532455.1 uncultured Anaerolineales bacterium | reverse complement strand
CCAAAACGGGTACGGTGGTGGTGATGTTCTCTTCCATAGAAACTGCCTGGAAGTCAATATGAAGTAAATTCCGCTTAATCACTTCCCGCTGCAGATCACGGACCAGTGCCAGTTGTTCTTTTTTACCGATCTTTAAGGTTATCAGAGTATTAGCACCAATCACACTAAGGATTTGGCGGACTTCATGTGTATTTAAAGTAAGCGGCATCGATTCAATATGCCTGCCGTAAATCACTGCCGGGAGTAATCCTTCCCGCCTGAGAGCTTTTACCTGCTTCCCAATAATGTCCCTTTTCTTTGCTTCCAATACATATTTTTCCATTATTTCCTTCCTCGAAGCGCCTCTCACTACTGCTGAAGCAGAGTTACCTTCGCTCCTCTAGAATGATGAGATTTGATAATTCTGCTGAAAACTCACCGTAATCAAATCTGGCATCTTTACTGGAACAAAAAAAGACCGCCACATCCAGGTGACGATAAAATTTTCAGCAGTGAAAATTGTAACTTGCCGGCCTGTATTCGTCAATAGCACGGGAACCGCAGGATGCCACCGTCTCGTACGCCCAGGTAAAAATCAAATATCCCAAAAATACTGCCAAATTGTATTGGCTTAAGTCTTGCAACATAACATACAGATAGCTGGATCAAGCCGGGATGGGATACCAGATCCCTTATTCAGTGGATTAAAAAAAGTAACAAAAAGACAACCGGCCTCCCCTATCTATACGGCATACAACTTGCACAATAACAGGAAATCAGTATAAAGGAGTTTTTAAAAATGACCATCTATGATATTGCCCGCGTATTATCTGCCATGGCTTCAGGATTATTCCTGATCGGCTTGATCACCTTTGCAACCGGCGTTGCAGTTCTGATCATCAGGTCCATTGGCCAGGACACCCGGACGATCAGCAAATCCATCGCGCAAATCACCGAAAAAGGGATTGCGGATGATGTCTCTGGCCTGGTCGGCAATGCATCTGCGTTAATGACCGCAACAACAAACCTGATTCAAACCACAAAAGGCATCGGTGTATTTCTAGTCATCAGCGGTTCTATCTTTATGCTGCTGGGGATTACCCTGACACTATACCTCGGTCTTAATTAACAGGATTATTATGGCAAAACAGGAACTTCTTATCATCAACGCTCTTAAAACTATATTTCCTGAAGCGTCCTGGTCCTGGGCTATCCCCGCGCTTAGGCGCGCTGCACCAATCTGGGGAAAATTGGAATCCGAAGGATTCCCCCAAATTCTGGTTCAGGAAATCGGCAGCGAGCCAACTGACTGGACTCCGGGAAGGATTGGAGCTGCGGTGCTGACCAGGGAATATTCGGATATAGTGAATTGGCCAATTAATTCATTCAGTGACCTTCCTGCTGAATTAAGGAACCAGATTCACCAAACCTATCAGGATTATGAAAATAGCACTGATCGGATCCTGAGCCTCAGCGATGCTTTCCAATTAAGTCTTGCTTTGCTTGGAGAAAAGAATTCAGGCAAAACCTGGCAAGAAATTGTCGGTCAGCTTTCTCCCCAGGACGGTTGGCTTTTCCCGCTGACTTGTTTATTTGATTTAGTTAAAGATCAGTCGGAATTTATCCAGGTTCTCAACCCGGATCTCGGGATACAAATCCTGCTTTCCAGACCTTTAACCCCGGAAGCCCGGGTGGAGATGTTGAGCGGTATTTTGTTTACCTTGGATGCCGCCAACCTGGAAAAATGGATTAAGGCGTTAAATAAGGAAGTCCCTGACATCGGACAAAAAGTAGCTCAAACCTTATTGGCAAAACAAAAACTGGAACCCTCAAGCATACAGGAGAGCGTTACCCTCAGTCTCCTCAATCAGTTGGCTGGAAACTCAGAAGCCGCTCTGAAGATGCTCAAAGAAGCAGCTGATCAAAACCAAAAGCTTCATGGCAAACTCGCTGCCAACCTGAATAAGGTCAGAGCGGGTCTTCAGCAGCCCCAGGTGAACGATAAGGCATGGCAGGAATTAACAAAAGCAATCGGCGAGCCAGAGGGAATGAATGAGAACGTTCAGGAGATATCCGATATCATCCGCTCTTTGCTGGATAATAAATATTATGCCGCAGCCGGTGATCTAATTAGCAAATTACAAGATCCGCTACCAGAACATCCAGAACTAATAACCGCGCTTGCAGAATACGCGCTGTCGCAAAACCAAAAAACCCGGGCAGGGCAGTTAGCATTACTGGCTTTAGAAAAAACCGATGGGGGAAAATCTCCCCCGGAAAACTTAAGTTCAGTACTGCTCCAAGTTGGTAACCTGGAAGAATGTGTCCAATCAGCCCAATCATATTTATCAAAACATCCCAACCACCTACAGACCAACCTGGTAATTGCTGAGGCGTTAAGCCGGTTGGGAAATCATTCATCTGCAGCGAAACAAGCTCAAATCGCGTCAATGCTTAACCCCCAGGATATCTCGCTGCACAGAAAGCTGGCAGGATATCAGGAACAGGCAGAATCCTGGAAGGACGCGCTGGAAACTCGCTCAAATATCCTGAGCAAACTTCAATCTGTAAAAGAAGCAAAATCACAACCAGAACCTTATTTGCCATTGATAGATTTGTTATCTTTTGCTGCCTGTGCCTATGAAGCACAGCAGCCCAAACGAGCCGTTACAGCCTGTAATCAAATCCTCGAACAGGATCCAGATAACAGCAGCGCCCATTCATTAAAAGGAAATGCTCTCTTCTCCCTGGGAAAACAGGATGAAGGGTTTGCTCATCTGAATCGGGCAGTTGAGATTTCGCCCGAACTGGAGGAACCCTGGATCGCCCTTGCAGCCAGTCTGTTGGCCTCAAAAGCACCCGATAAAGCTATCCAAACCTTAAAATCAGGTGTAACTGCCGCTTCAACCCATGCCCGCGTGCTGTTAAAGTTAGGTGAGATTCAAAACGATAATCATCACCAATCAAAAGCTCTGGAAACTTTTCAAAATGCTGCAGCTGCAGCAGAAACAGAGGATGTTGATCAAAAAACTATTTATGATATTCAGTACGGATTAGGCCTCTCCTATTACAACCTGGGTCACCTGAAACAAGCCCGTACCACATTCAAAGATCTACAAAAACGATACCCGGCAGATGGCAAAGCCAATGCTATTTACGGAAAACTACTGCTGGATATGGATGAACCCCGGGGAGCTCTCCCCTATCTAGCCCAGGTGGTAGACCAAGATCCCCCGCTGTCTGAACCTTACCTGCAGTATGCAGATGCTCATTTACGGATAGGTGCCAATCCCAAGGCTGCTGCCGCAGCCCTGGGAAAAGCCCTTTCAATTGATCCGGAAAATGAGATCGCTTTTGCTCTTCTTGGAGAAGCACAAGCATCTGATGGAGATTATCAGGAAGCTATCTTGTCATTCCAAAAAGCACAAAATACATCATTAAAATCAGATCCTTCCTGGTCGCCAAGAATCAGCCTGGGATTGGGAAAGACTGCTATTCAATTGGGGCAGGTTGAAACGGCAATCGCATCTCTCAAAGAAGGGCATGAAAAATATCCCCAGAATCTACCTCTCATCCGCAGTTTAGCAGAAGCATATCAATCCGCAAACCTAACCCCTAGCGCGCTCGAAATCGTAAAACATGCAGCAGAAATCGCACCGCATGATCCGGAGAATTTATCCTGGATTGCTGACTTTACCCTAACTCTGGGATCTCCAGAGCAGGGAATTTCAGCCTTAAAAGAACTCGTGCGGATTAATCCCGATCATCATGCCGCTTATATCCACCTTGGAAAAGCATATGCTTCAGCTGGCAATGAAGAAGAGGCAGCAGCCGCTCTCTCCAGAATTCTCAACTTTGAAGAAATCCAGCCGGAAGATTTATACCTGGCCGGGGATGAATTAATTAAAATTGGTAATTTTGATACCGGCATGAAATGCCTCACGAAAGCTGTCAATATTTGCGAGGCTAATCCAACACCCTCCCCCCTGCTGCCGAAAATCTGGTCCCGACTGGCAGCTGGATTTGAGATGAACAGCAATCCCAAACAAGCACTAAAACTGCTTGATCAAGCCATCAGCGCCGACCTGGATCAGCCAGAGTGGAGAATACAAAAGGCCGATTTACTGATAGGACAGGACCGCTTCCAGGCTGCGATTGCTAGTCTCTCAAATGCCTTGGATTTATGTCCTGATGATCCTGATTTACACGCGAAGATGGCCCGGGTTCAACAGCAGGTTTCCTCTCATGAAGAAGCTTTCTATCACTCCCAGGAGGCTTTAGCGGGATTCCTGGCCGAATCAGACAATAAAGAAAAGCTTGCTGAAGCACTTGCTTTTGCAGCCGATTTAGCCTGTGCCACATTAAGGATTGATCAGGCTGAGGAAATTCTTTCCAGCCTTGACTTGAATCAACTAAGAAAAGGCGGAAAACTTCTGCCGGCCCAAATTCATTCGCTTTGTCTTGCTGCTGAGATTGCTCTTGACCATAATCAGGAAGTGAAAGCTGCTGAAATCAGCAACCTGCTTATCTCGCAGAAAATTGATTTTCCCAGGGTACTCGCCCTGCAGGCCCGGATAATAAACAGACAAGGCAATCTAGAAGAAGCCCGGGAAAGTTTTGTTCTGGCAGTGGAAAAATGGCAAAAACTAGCTGGAGGAGAAAAATCTTTCAGCACTGCTGTTGAAATTGCTTTTGGAAAAACCGCCCGGGAACTTCATCAATGGGATGAGTCTGCTAAACATATTCAGCACGCAGCTGACCTGACTTTCACAGAAAAAAGGGTTGTTTTTGAGCTTGCCCGGTCATATATCACAAGAGCGGAAGCCCGCCGTTTTTCTGAGGCACTGAAAGCCATCCGCCATGCTCCTGATCAAAGTGCTTTATCCAACGAAGTCTCAAAATCATTCCAGGAATGTATTCAAGCCCTTCATCAGCTGGAAGTAGATCCACAGCTTATCGGTAAATTAAAAGCCCGGGGAGATGCTGTATTCTCACCAAACCAGGAAAATGCGGAGGAACTCAAAAGAATCGCGGAAACCCCTGAGGAACTGGCAGCTCTGATTGCGGCGTTCCGGCACAGCCGGCAAAAAGTTTTTGCTTCCCAGACAGCGCTGGATAATCTGCAAAATCTGGGGAAAAATGCCACCCTGGACGCACAAATCGCCCTGGCACTGCTAAAAATCAAGCCGAAAACAGCCTACAAGGCAGCCGCTTCTGCCCTGGAAGTCGCTAAAAAAGCCAACCATTCCCAGGTTCCTCTCTTTATGGTTCTGCTCGGACTGGCAGCAAAACAGGTTGATGACCTGATTTCTGCAGAAGAATCAATTCAGAAAGCTCTTCAAATCTGGGAGGACGAACCCCGCTGGTATGCCCTGGCAGCAGAAATGACACTGGATTACGCAGCGGCAGTCAACCAGTACCACCAGGCGATTGAATTGGAACCAGAGTATGCCGGTCATTTCCTGTCACTGGGCAAAATGCATCTAAAATGTAACCAGCCTCTGCCAGCCATAAAGTCATTTGAAAAAGCCCTATCCATTAAGCCTGACTTTATTGACGCCTGGATCCAGCTCTCCCTGGGCAAACGGGCTATTCACCGCTTGCCGGAAGCACTGGCGAGTATAAACAAAGCCCTTGCTCTGGCGCCAGAACACAAAGAAACCAGAAAAACTGCCGCGCTGATTACATTTGAAAATGGCAGTTACCACGAATCGGAAAAACATCTGGTATCCCTATTAGGACAGGATCCACATGATACCGATCTGCTGGCTCTATTCGCCAGGACATTAGCCGCCCAAAAACAGCCGGACCAAGCATTACGGGTGATGGGCAAAGCAATATCCCTGGAAGAAAACAATCTTGACCGTAAACTACAGCGGGCGGTAATGATCAAAAATATGGAAGGTCCTCTGGCTGCCATCGACGAATTGAGAATTATTGGCAGTCATCATCCAGACCAATATCCCTTGGTACTTGAGCTTGTCAACACCCTAGCGGAAGCTGGTGAAGTGGATCAGGCAGTGAGAACCGCCCAAGACGTACTTCAAAATGAAGAAATCGGCCATACCAGGGAACAAAAAGCTCACCTTCATCTCATAACGGGCCGTATGCTGCGAAAAACCGGACAACTGGATCAGGCTGTTCACCACCTGCATAAGGCAAAAAAACTTATTGATCCCAATTATGAGGCTGAGCTTGAATTAGGTCGGGTTCACAATGATCGGCGTCAATATGAACTGGCTTTGGATCAAATTCAAAAAGCCATTGAAATTGGTCCCGGGGAACCGGAAGGATATTACCAGGCAGGAAGAATTTTAAAAGAGCTGAAACAATATGACCGGGCAGAAAGAATGCTCCGGAAAGCCT
This sequence comes from uncultured Anaerolineales bacterium, assembly GCA_964532455.1. Lineage (GTDB taxonomy): Bacteria > Chloroflexota > Anaerolineae > Anaerolineales > UBA11858 > B10-G9. Next base: position 8,921 of record CAZHHT010000073.1, on the reverse strand, counting down.
CCAAACTTGCCCCTCATGACTTGAAAATTCACCGACAGCTTGGTGTATTGGTGACATTAAACCTTGTGCATGGTGAACCGAAAAAGGAAGTACTGGTTTAATGATCTCCCTAATTGATAAACTCACAGAAACCAAACATCCAAATCCATCCTGGATAAAAAGCTTATGAAAAAATCCCCCTACTCCCCTCCTCATCCAGGTGAACCCTGGGCTAGAGCGCAACTGCTGGACCTGCTAGGTGTTGCTGCAGCCGTCAATGAATATGGATTTATCAGAAAAGCTGCCCTTGGCTGGCTTTCAGCCTTTCCTGGAGATTTGCCTGTCCAATTATTTCACGCGCAGGCAATAGCCAAAGATCTCAATACTGATCAGGCCGCAACCCAGGTAGAAAAAATCTGCCAGGCAGATCCTGAATATGTTGAAGCGCAGGAGCTGAGATTTAAAATATCTTTTTCTGAAGGAAACCTGGGGAGAATATATGGTGAACTGTATTCTCTAATGCCAAACAAGAGAATTTTCCGGGATCCTGATGTCAAGGGAATTTTGCCTGAATGGGCAGATGTCCTGGCACAAATCCGTTCCTGTATTAATAATGACGATCTAGCTGGGGCAACAGAAAAAATACCCAACCTATTAGGATCAAATCCTGGATCGGCGTTAGCTGCAGTCACACACCTGACTCTTTTGCTTCAGGATCCAGACACCCCGGAAATGGCAATTCGCCAGCTCGCTGAGCATTATCAGGAAAAATGGCCCGACAGCATCGTTTGCACTTTGATCCGGGCTGATTCCCTCATTAAAGGAGGACAATCCAATCGGGGCGTGAGAATGCTTCACAAAGCCGCCTCTAATGATGTAACTGGACAGGTTGCCCAGCGCCTTTGGGGCAAAAATCACCCATATCAAAACCTTTGGCCGGATGTCCTGCAGACCCACATCGATGTTCGAGTACCAGCTGCCGTAGGTGGAGCCCTGGGCTGGAATCAACTCCCCGCCGGGTCGCCTGTGTTTTCAACTGGCGAGGATAGTTCAGCCAGCAAAGCGAAAGGTCAGCTGCTATCTGCCGAGACCCTGATCAAAATAGACAATGATCTCGAATTTACAGACCAGAAAGGTGCGGCTCGGGTGGATGGTAAATTCCCCATGTACATCGTTTTTTCCACCCGCAAGGGGCTGGAAAAGAAATATGGCCCCGAAACTTCAGCGATTATCATTGAGGAAATGAAAAAAACCACCTACGCCGTCCGCTTAAAACCCGGCTGGGGTGCGGTGATGCTGCTCGCTGACGACCCTTCCAGTATGGCAAATTTTGGATTAAAACCAACACTTTCGGAGGATCCCTGGGCATTAAAATTAGCCCTGGTGGACCTGGATAAAGCCCTGGCACAAAAAGGGTTGATGATTGGGGCATTGTTAATTGTCGGTGGACCAGATGTAGTCCCCTACCACAAGCTGCCGAATCCAGTTACGGATATTGATACCGAAGTTCCCTCAGATAATCCATACGGCACCATCGATGAAAATTACTTCATCCCCGAATGGCCCGTAGGCAGGCTGCCCGGAGGGGCAGGAAGCGATCCTGGGTTGCTTCTGGACATTCTCCGTAATATATCTGAACACCACATGGGGAAAAATGAAAAGGGTAAAACTCTCTGGGAACGTTTCATCATCTGGCTTTCACGGCTCTGGAGCATTAGTGTCCAAAATAATAACAGTTTTGGTTACGTCGCGGAGGCCTGGAAACAAGCTTCAATAGATGTTTTTAAGACCATCCAGGAAAAAGGAACTCTGGTTACTTCTCCGCCTTTTGGTAAACATACTGAAATTCCAGTTCCTGTGACCCGCTACGGCTACTTCAATTTGCATGGGGTAGAAGACTCGCCAGATTGGTATGGTCAAAAAGATTTAACCAACGGCAGTCTTGGACCTGATTATCCGATAGCTTTACGTCCGCAGGATATCAATGCCTACGATGATGCACCTTTATTTGTATTATCCGAAGCTTGCTACGGAGCACACCTCAACGGCAGGGAAGTTAAAGATTCCATTTCCTTAAAATATCTTTCCCGCGGATCCCATTCCGTGATTGGTTCTTCTGTGACCGCATATGGTTCTGTTGCTTCGCCATTGATTGCAGCAGACTTGTTAGCTGATTATTTCTGGAAATTCATTGACCAGGGTTTCGCAAGCGGTATTGCTCTTCAGAAATCTAAAATCGAATTAGCCAGGGAAATGAACAAGAGACAGGGTTACCTGGACGGTGAAGACCAAAAGACATTGATTTCATTCCTGCACTTTGGAGATCCACTGGCAAGCCCCAATACTGCCCAGCGTAAACAGCCCAAAACAGTCTGGGTCCCACGACAAACCCCTACTCAGGTAAAAACTGTCTGTGACCGGTCAAATATAACCACCGACATTCCATCCCCAACATTGATACATGTAAAACACGTTGTCAAACGCTACCTGCCAGGCATGGAGGATGCTGAAATGGTGCTCAGCACGGAGAAGGATGTTTGCAGCGGTGATGGACATCAATGCGCCACTGCCCAATTTGGCAGCAAAGTTCGGGGAGAACACCTGCATCAGCGTCACGTGGTCACATTAAGTAAGAGGTTTGAGATTCCTCAGAAAAGCGGGAAGATCGTGCACCAGCACTATGCCCGGGTGACATTTGACAAATCTGGAAAAATGGTCAAGCTGGCAGTTTCTAGATAAAACAGGAAATAATATCCTTTGCATTAATATAGGCTCCCGGAGTTTTGAAAACTCCGGGAGCCTTGTATTTTTAAGCTAACAGACCTTACTTTTTTTTTTACTTATTTTGCAGTGCCTCTAGTTTTTTCCAATCCTCAGCAGCTATCAGTTTTGCCTGTGCCTGCCAAAAACCAGCATTCGCGCTGGGAACATTTTTGCTTTTCAGGATTTGATCTAACTTTTCCGGGTTCAATAACCCCAGCTGCTCATAGGTGAGGATTCCAGCTTTGAGTAAGGCTTCGGAAATTTTAGGTCCAATGCCTTTGATTTTCCGGAAATCATCCTTTTTAACCAGCAACCTTATGGGATCAGCGCGAGGGGTATCAATTTCAACGGCTGACGTTCTTTTGTAGCTCGGGGAAAAGAACCACCAGAAAAACCACCTGGCCAGGATGCAGAACGGAACACTGATGAATAATATCCAAAACCAACCGGGAATGTAACTTCCTTTTTTACCAGCACCAGTAATCATTGTATTCCCTCCAATTTTTTGATGATCAACGGGTGTTACCGGATAAATTAATTATAGCATTTAGAGGTAGAATACTCAATTATCCAGGTTGAAAAACCATCCATTTGGGGAATAATATACTATTCCTAATCCATCATGATAAATAAGGGTTTCATGGCAAATTTCTTATAAAAAGGCCGCAGGCGATCTGTGTTATAAAATCGATCAACATCTACGGTTTTACTCTTATCACACAATACCTCAATCGGCATATTATCATAGCGGCCGTTTTTCAATACCACCAGACGGCCGTGCACACCCTCTAAGATCAAATCCAGGGCGAGGTTGCCGTATGCCATGGGAACTATTGAGTCAATCGCGTCAGGACTTCCACCCCGAACCAGGTAAGCCAGTTTCTGATTAACAACATTTATTCTCTTGCCATTGTTATATTTCGCAGAGCGGTTTTTCAACTCTTCTGAAACAAGGTCGCCGATACCGCCCAGTTTTTTATGCCCGTAAGCATCTAGACGAGAATCCTTAAAAATCATCTCTCCCCCGGTAAACATGGCACCCTCAGAAATCAGCACAATGGAATAGCGGCTGGGATTATGATTCCGGTCTTCTGTCAGCAGCTCAGTCAACCTTTCAATATCAAATTTATATTCAGGGATCACGCAGCGGTTGGCAGCCCCGGCCATTGTCGGCAGCATGGCTGTGAAACCGGCATACCGCCCAAATACCTCCAGCACCAGGAATCGTTCATGAGAGCCTGCCGTTGTCCGCAAATTGTTCACTATCTCAATGGTACGCGTTACCGCAGTGCTGAATCCGATGCAGTAATCCGTGCCGGGGACATCGTTATCCATCGTCTTGGGAATTCCTACAATTTTTACACCTTTTTTATATAACTCCACCGCATAACTTAATGTGTCATCCCCCCCCATGGGAATCAAATAATCAACCCCTAAATAATCCAGGTTCTTGATCACCTCAGGTGTAAGGTCATTGATTTCTTGGTTATATTCTTCCTTCAGGTAAAGAGGAACATCATCCTGGGGGATCTTACTTGGTCTGGTTCGGGAGGTGTGGAGAAAAGTTCCTCCTGTTCTCCCCATTTTATTCACCCGTTCTTCAGTCAGGATTTCATAGTTATGCTGATTGTCAGCTTTTTTATCCCTGATCAACTCTGTTACCCCTGCCCAGCCGCGCCTCAAACCAACTACCTGATACCCTTCTCGCAAAGCTCGAATGGTAATCGCTCTGATTGCCGGATTTAAACCGGGAACATCACCACCGCCGGTGAGGATAGCAATCACGCCTTTTTTCTTTTTCACCGCTGCCATCGTTCTTCCTCCCTAAATTACTCCTATTGATTTTTAACCACAATAATTATAGATGACAATTACGATTTGTGAGTCCGTTTCCTGATTATTTTCAAGATCCTTTGAAATTTTTAGGGTATTTTTCTGCTGGATCTGGCTGATTCATTCAGTACCGGAAAGAATCGCTACCACCTGCCCCATTTCTGAGACATCATAACCCGGCCGTTCGGCAACAGCGTTCCTGAAACTAGGTTCCTCCAACAATTCAAAAAGGGGTTTGAGCAATTCTCCCGAGACAAACTCTTCCGGAATCAGCAGGTCAAATCGTTCTGTGAACAAGGGAAGAAAGTCCAGGTCCAGGGCATAGGAAGCGGCTTCGATTCCCAGGGCGCAATCGGCTCGTCCGGAGGCTACAACCGCCGCTGCCGCCAAGTGGGTGAATTCTTCATGGTCATATCCGTTTACGCTCTCCGGCAGGATGCCCAATTGATTAAGGTGAAAATCCAGCAGCAGCCGGGTACCCGAGCCGCGCTGACGATTGACGGTACTGATATCTTTCCGGATCAGATCTTCCAGACCCTTAATCTTTTTTGGATTGCCCTTTTCTAGAAATAAACCCTGCGTTCTTCCTACCAGGGTTACTACCCGCAGCGCCATCCCCGGGAGATGCTCCTGGATATACGGCAGGTTGTATTCCCCACTTTCAGGATGAAGCAAATGAGCGCCGGCCAAGTGCGTCTCACCCCTTTTTAACGCCATGATGCCTCCCAGGCTGCCGACGTTTACAGAAGCCAGGCGGCGCTGACAGGGGGACAAGAATTGAGCAAGCAGATCCAGCGAAATATCATGGGAGCCAATCACAAAAATGGTGTTCTTCAGTTCCTCAATCGAGCGGAGAAGCTGTACACTAACCTGTTCTCCTGCCTGTAAACCCTGGATACCCCGGGGAATGATCACCAGTCCATCTGCCCGGACCAGCGAAGTTATCACACCAGAACCGCGGGATAATGGTGCGGCAAGCGCTTTATCGCCAATAAAACCAACTGCCACGCGTAAGTACTCATCATCTCCTGCCCTTGAATTCACCTTGCGGGTAATTTCTGCAGTAATGGTATGGGGATGTAAGGGTGATCGTCCCAACCATTTACCAAGCAGGGGTTTTACAAATATATCAGCCGTTAATGCGGCGGATACAGGATAACCGGGCACACCAATGATTGGTGTGCTCTTCCCCTCTTTTTTCACAATGCCCAGTATTACCGGATGCCCAGGTCTGACAGCGATGCCGTGCACCAACAGTTCGCCGGTTTGCTCCACAATCTGGGACGAATAATCCTCCGAACCTGCCGATGAACCTGCTATCAGCAGGATTAGATCAAACTCATCAGCAGCCCGAACTACCTGGGTTTTAATCTTGTCAAAATCATCAGGGATATTTTCAAAACGTGACCCTACACCACCCCAATCATTTACTTTGGCGGCCAGCACGATGGAATTGTACTCAATGATATCCCCCTCTTTCAGGGGATCTCCGGGGTATACCAGCTCTGTCCCGGTCGGAATTACAGCAACCTTCGGTTTTCTGGCGACATCCAGTCGGTCGTACCCGCAGCCGGCTGCGGCACCTAGATCTACCGGCCTCAGCCGATGGCCAAAGGGCAGCACCAGCTGGGTAGCCACCATATCTTCTCCCATTTCCCGGACATGAGACCAGGGAGAAACCGCGGCCCGAATGCGGATGACTTGCGGGAGGCGAGGATCGTCCGAGATATTTCCTTCTGCCGAAAGCGGTTCAATATTTTCAATCGGGATCACGGCATCAGCCCAGTCAGGTAAGGGATCCCCGGTATCCAGATACACTGTCCCGCTTCCATAAGACAGGGAGACCGGGGCAGTTTCCAAAGCACCGTGAGTATCTTCAGCTCTGACTGCAAATCCATCCATAGCAGAAGAGTGATAGTGAGGGGAGCTGATTTTCGCCCACACGGTTTCAACGAGCACCCGCCCGATCGCATTTTCATCAAGGGGTATCTGCTCTGCTCCAAGGGTTTGCCATAATCCTGCTTCTTCTAAAACAGTTTGAAAACGTTTTTGTGCCTCATCTAAGGGGATGTCCTCCAGGTAAATTTTTTTCATTTCTCCCCCTTCCTAAAATTATTCTCTGGCAGTGTCCTGGCATGGTACTGTAAATCATCCGCTTCATCATCGTAGCCTTTAGATCGGGCATATTCTGCAGCCTTCGTGTAAAAAGCCTGGGCTTTGTCATAAATTCCTGCTGCCTCGTAGTGCTGCGCAACACATACGCTTCGTTCAGGACTGGCGCGTTCAGCCAGCCATTCCGCTACCACTAGATGGCACTCTGCCTGGAGATTTTCCGGCAGGCGCTGATATGCTTGTTCCTGGAGCAGGGAATGTTTAAAGATATACTCCCGTTCTCCGTTAAAAGCGCTGCCCACCCGGAGAAAGGCCAGCTCCTTTTCCATTAACTCATCCAGGGCAACTTGAACTTTACCCACAATATTGTAGCTTGATACATCAAGGGCTTTGGTAACTCCAGGTGATCCCCGGAAGGCAGCCAATACAGCTCCTTTCCAAAATACACGTCCTGCTACTGCTGCGAAAAATGCAGTTGCTCTTCCTTCCATTGAGAGAGAATTCAGGCGCGATTGAAGCAGCTCTTCCACTGACCCGGGGAGGACGGGAAGCTGATCCATTTCCTCCAGGCTGAAGCCCTCTGTCCCCAGGACGTTTTTAACCATCTCCTCCAGAAAATAAGGATTTCCTTCGGCTCGTTCAGCCAGGGCAGATAACAGCGAGTCTGGCGCTTTTTTCAGGACTGGATAGGCTTCCCGAACAATTTCACTCGAGACCGGCAGCGGTTTAAGCTCAATCTGCTCAGCATCCTGGAAAATTTCGGGGTTTTCCTGAATAAATTCCGTCCTGGCGCAGGTCAAAATCAGCAGCGGCAACTTCCGGTCAGTTGATTTCCAGAGATAATTTATCATTGCCAGGCTTCCGCTGTCAGCCCACTGCAAATCATCGAGAATTAGGACAACCGGTCCTCGCTGTGATGCCCGGTTGAACAGCTCTGTCTGGAGGAAAAAAGAACGCTCGGTTCTCAGTTTGGGATCGGTGTTGAAGGACTCCAGATAGCGGCTTTTGTCCCACTGAACGCCAATCTGGTCGCCTAGAAAATGGGCGACTTCCACAGCAGTTACTTCGCCCAAAGTTTGTCCCCAGAGTGTGAGCACGCCGTTAATGGTTTTTTCCCGAGCGGATTCAACCGGATCATCCTCGTTCAACTCAAATCTGTTGGACCAGAGTTCTTTCCAGAGATAAAACGGCACCTGGGAAGTTTGTCCCAGCGCCCGGCTGGACATTACCGTCAGCAGAGGATTTTCCGTTTCCAGGTGACCGGCAAATTCAAAAAGCAGGCGTGATTTTCCAACGCCCGTATCGCCGGAGACAAGAACCAGCTGGGTTTTATTTTGCTGCCTAACCTGTTGGAATAAAAGCTCCAAGCGGGCCATTTCATCTTCCCGGCCAACAAGGATAGTTTCCAAACCGCCTTTGCTGCGGTAGCGAAGTTTTGTGGGTTGAGGCAGCTCTTCCAGAATCCGGAAAATATTTACCAGCTTTTTGGTCCCTACAAGTTGAACTGGCTTTAATCGTTTGACCTGGAAAGCTCCCCGGATAGACTGGTAGGTTGCTTCACTGACAATTAACGAACCCGGTTCGGCGTTTTCTTCCATCCGTTGAGCGATTTTTACCGTGTTACCCAGCACGGTGTATTCCCCATGGGGGCCCACATAGCCAGCCAGAGCCAGACCAGTGTGTATGCCCACCCTGAGCCGGAGTGACTTGGCTTCTGGATGTTCAGTATTTTCTTTGAATTTATTCAATCCCGCAAGGAGTTCGAGGCTGGCAGAGACCGCTCTTTCTGCGTCATCTTCGAGTGATGTCGGCGCTCCCCAGATCACAATGATTGAATCCCCCAGCTGTTTATCGATAAAACCCCCATGCTCTTCAATGATCTTATTTAATTTTGACCATAAATCCCGCATCAATCCGCTGACGATTTCAGGATCCAGTTGATCCGCCAGGGTGGAAAAACCCAGGATATCCGCAAAAAGCACATTTACCAAACGGCGCTCTTCTGGAAATTTGGATTTACCGTCAACTGACATAAAACTTTCTCCTTCGGGTGGCTGATCTAGGTATTCCAGGTCAATAATCTACCATCCCTATTTTACCAAGATTTCAAACTGAAAAAGAATTATTGAACTCATAATTGGGGTAACTTTTATTCATAATTATGTTGAAATTATATATCTGAGTCCTCTGAAAAAACACCATTTTAAACAAAGTTGAATGCAAAAACGAAGTTT
>CAZHHT010000072.1:0-15540 GCA_964532455.1 uncultured Anaerolineales bacterium | reverse complement strand
CAACCACAGGGTACCATGCCTGCCACGCCCTCATCACTCTTACATTCTAGTAACCACCGCTCCACCTGACCGGGCTTGCCGCAGGCACTCCTTTGGAGCGCTTGTACGGCGGGGGGAATCGGTCGCTTTGTGCAATTATTGGTTCTTGATCTACAATCAATAAAAACCCACCCAACGGCAGGTAAGCTCATCTGTTAGCAAGATTAATCAAAGGCTATTTCAGCAGTTTTTCTAAGATTTCCCGCACCAGCTGAGGGTTAGCTTTCCCGCCCGATTTTGCCATCACCTGGCCGATCAACCAGCCGATCACGCCGCCTTTTCCCGTCTTATATTGCTCCACCTGGGATGGGTTCTCCTGGATGACATCCTGGCAGATGGATTCGATCGCGGCGCTGTCGGTCACCTGTGCTGACCCTTCTTTTTCAATTATGGTATCTGGATCTAACTTCGACTCATATCCTTTTCTGATTAATGCAGATCCTGTTGGCCTATTGATTTTTCCATTATCAACAAGGTAAAGGATTCTCGCAAAATTTTCTGGAGAAATAATCAGTTCGGGGGGAATCGAAAGCTCATTGGATAGTGAAAGAATATCATTCAATATCCAATTTGAGACATTCTTCTTATTACCATTATACAATTCGCCTGTGGACTCAAATAAATTTGAAATCCCAATAGTACTTGTTAGAATATCTGAATCGTAAATCGGTAAGCCATAATCATGATGAAATTTTTCTTTCTTTACATCCGGCAATTCTGGAAGGCTTTTCACCAATTCTTTGATCCGGCTTTTTGTGAGTTTAACTGCCAGAAGATCTGGTTCCTTAAAATAGCGGTAATCGGCTTCAGTTTCCTTGGAGCGCATCTTTGAAAGGGTCTGGGTATCTTCATTCCAGTCCAGTGTCCAGGATTCGATTTTATGTCCAGTTCCAACTTCCTTGATCTGGCGTTCGATTTCTGCCTTCATGGCATCCCTGCCGTGTTCAATTGAGTTGACATTTTTAATCTCAGTTTTGGGATTAAGAATTTTCGATCCTTTTTCCCGGATGGATACATTGGCGTCAAAACGCATTTGACCCTTTTCCATACTCGCTACCGAAACCCCAATCCAGCGCAGCAGCTGCCGAAACTGTCGGATAAAATCGGCTGCCTCATCCGCGGAACGCAGGTCGGGGCCGGTGACCATTTCTACCAGGGGGACGCCGCAGCGGTTGAAATCAAGCAAACGCCGACCGGGTTTATGGATGGTTTTTCCCGCATCCTCTTCGATATGCAGCTTCTCGATTTGAACCCGCCGGGTATAGCCATCCTCCAGCGGCAGATCCATGAAACCTCCAATGGCAAGCGCCAGGTCATACTGGGAAATCTGGTAGCCTTTAGGAAGATCGGGGTAAAAATAGTTTTTCCGGTCGAAGAATGATATCGGTTGAATATCCGCATTCAGGGCTGCTGCCAGCAGAACGGCTTTTTCTATCACTGCCTGGTTTGGCACGGGCAGAACACCGGGCTGACCAGTACAGACCGGGCAAATATTGGTATTGGGTGGATCACCCCAGGAATCTGCCTTACAGGCGCAGAATATTTTACTTTTTGTATTGAGTTGGACATGGATTTCCAATCCGATTACTGCTTCATAAGAGCTCATAACATCCGCACTTCCTGATTTTCTAATTCTCCACTAAACCCTATTTTTACCACAGATTAAGCCGCCGTACAGGGGTGTTTGAGTACTGGTGCTGTACCTGATATTATACATGGAGTATAATCAAGGTCATGAAAAAAACCTCCTGGATACTGATCCTGGTTGGCTTAACTCTGATTGGTTTGGTCGCTATAACCCTTCCCTTCCAGTCACCAGTTCTGGCAGCGCCCAATCCCCAAATGACCAATTTCCCGACACCAACGCCTGGATCGGACGGCAGGATCATCTATATCGTGCAGAATGGAGATACACTCTGGCGCATTGCAGCGGTCTCAGGTCTAGATTTAGCTGATTTACGGGACCTCAACCAACTGGGTGTGGAAGATATCGTATTTCCCGGGCAGCAGTTATTCTTAGGGCTGGGAGGTCCTGCTGGAGAGCAGCCAACTACAGCTCCCGTTTTCACCAAAGAACCAGTTGAACCAATCAATACCCCGGTTCCAGGACTGGGTACTTTATGCGTGCTATTGTTCGAGGATATCAATGGGGATTCCATGCGCCAGGAAGAGGAAATTAGTTTGCCGGGCGGCGCGATCAATATCAGCAACCGGGATGGATCGATTTCCATCACCGAAGATACTCCGGAACACAATCCCAGCTCAGTGACTGATGATTATTTTTGTACCGAAGGGCTGGAGGAAGGGGATTACAATGTCAGTGTCGCCATCCCGGAAGGCTACAATCCCACCACATCATTAAATACCGGAATTCAATTATTGGCCGGGGATACCACCTTCCTGACTTTTGGCGCCCAGGCTGGATCGGTAGTGATTGATGATAATACACCGCTCCCGGGAACCACGGGCAGTACACCACTGCTGGGAGTGATCGGGGCTATATTGCTGTTGGGCGGGATTGGCTTGGGTGTGTATTCGATCTGGTTCAGACGCTGATTTCAACAAATAAAAATTCAAAAGGGCAGATATTATCTGCTCTTTTTTTTATTCCAGGAATAATTACCAATAATTTTTTCTGAAATATACGAGTAGGTATCAACCTCGGAGGTCAAGTCAACCTCGGAGGTCTCATTGACCTCGGGATAATTCTACAACAATAAAAAACCGGCTGTAAAGCCGGTTTTTTTTAGCTCTTTATTACACCCAAAGTATATTTATTTTCCGGTCAGGAGCGAAGAGCCTACCTATACCCCTCAGGATGCGACTGATGCCAGAACCAGGCGCTCTGGATGATGTCTTTTAATTTGGGGATTTTGGGTTCCCAGCCCAATTCTTTCCTGATGTTTTCTGATGATGCCACCAATCGAGGGGAGTCGCCCGGCCGGCGGTCGGTTTCTTCAACCTGGATGGGATGACCGGTGACTTCCCGGGCGGTTTCAATGACCTCTCTGACAGAATATCCTTTTCCGTTGCCGAGGTTGTAAACCAGTTTCTGCTGATCTTCCAAAGCATCCAGCGCCAGGGTGTGAGCGGAAACCAGGTCAACGATGTGAATATAGTCCCGGATGCAGGTGCCGTCCGGGGTGGGATAATCCGTGCCGAAAATCTTGATAGCTTCCCGTTTTCCAAGCGGAACCTGGAGGACAAGCGGGATTAAATGCGATTCCGGCTGATGTGCTTCTCCTTGATCGGGCAGGGCGCCGGCGGCGTTAAAATAACGCAGCGCGGCGTATCGAAGTCCGTGAATTTCCCGGTAAAAATCCAGCACTTCTTCTATCATCAGTTTTGTATGTCCATAAATATTTACCGGACCCAGCGGTGAGTCTTCCCCTAAAGGTTGATCGCTGGATTTGTATACAGCGGCCGTAGAAGATAAAACAAAACGGCCAATGCCGGCTTTGACTGCCAGATCGATTAGATTTACAGAATTAATGAGATTGTTTTGATAATACTTGGGGGGATTAACCATGCTTTCCCCGGCTTCAATAAATGCCGCAAAATGCATCACGGCATCATATTTATTTATTTTCAGGGCAGAACCCAGAGTTTTGTTGTCCCCAAGGTCACCCTGGATGAACTCTACTCCTGCCGGTACCGCTTCCCTATGGCCGGTGACCAGGGAATCATATACCGTTACCTGGTGTCCGGACTCGAGCAGTTGTCTGGCAGCAATTGATCCAATGTATCCGGCTCCGCCGGTTAGAAAAATATTCATAGTTTTTTCCTTTATTCAAAAGGTTTCCTCAGATAGTATACTCTATGCTCTTCTGATGGGGCAATAAATTTTTACTGCTCCTCTACTTTCTGTTTCTACCCGGAACTTCAGGCAGCTGCCCACCAATCTTGCCCTTCAATTAGATTCAGCTTTTTTAAATTCTCCCGGATCAAGGGACGGGCTTTGCGGGCTCTAACTGCAGCCAGCAGGATTGGATTTTGATATTGTTTCCAAAGAGAAGGTAGGTCATCCCGGGAAATGATCGGTTTTCCCCGGCGGGTACTCCCGATTTTTTTGGGATCAACATCAATGAAAGCAGTCAGGGGAAGACCTTCCCGGGATAAGTGTTTGCTTATCCGCCGTCCGGTCATTCCAGCACCCCAGATGAATACCGCATCCCTTCCTCTTGCGGGTCCTTTGGCCAGATAATGGGCTTTTGCCCGTAAAAAATTCTCCACCGAGTATCTTGAATCCTGGTGGGTAAGCCTTTCCGGATGCTCCCGCCACTCCAGCAGCACCTGGGGGATTTTAGCAAATTGAGCGCCGGCCAGATAAAGACGAAGCCAGAGATCATAATCCTCCGGCCATCCGTGATCCTGATACCCTCCTACCCGCTCGATCCAGGATTTGCGAAAGGCAGTGCTGGGATTGGCGAGCGGGCTTTCAATAAAAATTTCGCGGGAGATATTTTCATGGGTTACCAGGGAATTCAGCCAATCAAAATAGAGTTTAAATCCCTCGCCGACACGCTCTGCGGGGAATCCATTTACCAGCGAACCAACGACAACAACAGCTGGGTTATCGAGTAAATATTCTCTTTGCAAACTGATCCGGTCAGGATGGCAGCGGTCATCGGCATCCATGCGGACGATTATTGGCGCCCGGCAGAGAGTTAATCCAGTGTTAGCTGCCTGGATGATTCCCCGGTGGGGTTTTTTCACCATCACAAAACGTGAATCCCGCTGGCTCCAATCTTCCAGAATAGAGACTGTCTTATCTGTTGAACCATCATCCACGCAAAGCACTTCAAAATCCCGGTAGCTTTGGTCTGCCAGTGAGGATAAGTCTTTTTCGATCGTTGATTCGGCGTTAAAACAGGGCAGCAGAACAGATACCTGGGGCATTCCTCACTCAATGTCCTGATTGGGATGGATGATTTCCTGGGTTAATTTGTTGAGAGATTTGATCTCATCTTCAGGGGTTTGACTGATTTTCCAGTACTGGTCCAGTAACTCCTCAGGGGAAAGGCTGCCGATAGCCCGGTCTTTTGGCAGCCGGATTCTGACTTCTGATTGAGGCTGCTTCACGAAGTGGAATTCAAAACTGTCCTTTACCAGCTCCCGGATCGCAGGTTCGTCAATCAGCGGATCCCAGGCCCGCGGGTATTCGAGGACTAATCGAATAATTGCATCCTTTAATAAATCTGATGAGGGCAGGGCTTTTAAAATTTGATCAGTGATTTTATCCTTGGAAGTTAGTTTTAGGTATTGATCCACAAACGGTCGAATATTTTCCAGTTTATGCCAATCAAGCTTTGTTTTTCCCTGAATAACCTCAGCGATGACAAAATACTTCTCATCCCTGGCTTCTCCAAAGTCTATCCGCTCAATGGATCCTGGGTACACAACCGGGGGATGTTTGCCTTTATTCAGGTCTTGTTTTTTATGAATATGTCCCAGGGCAGTGTAATCCAAGCGGGGATCCTGAACCAGAACCAGCGGCAGCACCAGGTCATTCCCCAGGCTGACAGACCGCTCACCGCCGAAGACAGCCCCCTCGACAGATGCATGAGCTGCCAGCACGATGGGAAACTCTGGATCAGCCTTCTCTAACCAGTTGTCAACATCATTATTTAGCTTATTGATCATTTCCTGGTAGACCCGGTCCAGATCGCGGGTTTGCAGATCCAGGGCGGTCATCATGCCGGTCCGGGAGAGCCAGGGCAGCGCAATTAACTGCAGGTCGAGGGATTTCCCCTCCGGGCACAGGCGGGAGAGTTCTTCACTGGACAGGAAACAAGGTTTATCAACGATCAGCACATGGGGAACTTTTAAGGTGTCGAACTCGGTCAGCGCATGCGCCCTGCCGATTGATGGGGAGATATCATGATTGCCCACCAACAGGATGGTTGGAATCCCTGCCTGGGAAAGGCGCATGATTCTGCTGCCCCATTCCCGTTGAAAAGTTGGGGCTGGGTTTCGATCTTTGTAAGCGTCCCCGGCAAAGAGCACACAATCTACTTCTTCCTTGATGGCGCAGTTTATGATTTCATCCAGGGAAGCCAGGAAATCGAGGATGCGCAGCGGAAGCCCGGTTTCAGGATCTCTGCGTCCGTAATTGGCTATGTCAATATGCGCGTCAGCGAAGTGAAGTATTTTAGGCATAGGATTCAAAAGAAGCTCCCGGAGCTTTTATTAGCTCAAGGAGCTTTATCTCATCAATCAAAATTCAGCTGATTGAGCTGGAATAATGCGGCGTCAAAATTTGGATTCAGCCAAACTGCTTGGTAGAAGTCCGACTTCGCCAGGGTTTTCTTCCCCAGGGCATAATATGCCATACCGCGCCAGTAGAGGGTTTCCTCGAGGACGGGCTCAGAGATGGTATCCAGGGTGAAATTTGCCAGGTTGATCACATCCTGATAACGGCCGCTGAAATAGTAAGCCATATAAGGCCAGGTCTGATACCAGGTGATCCTGTAGGGACGGATGGCATCATCATTGACCAAGCCTTCATAGATCTGGTAGGCCTGGTCATACGCTTCGGCTGCTTCCAGGTAGTGCTCCATTTTTACCAGGCTGGCGCCTTTGTTGAACCAGGCATAAAAGGCATTCACTCCCGTCAGGGTTTGAATCTCTTCCTCCGCTATCTCAAGCGCATGGGCGTAAGCCCAGGCAGGGTCTGCCCAGTCTCCTAACAGGGCCAATACCTGGTCCTGCCGGTCGGGGGGATAAATCACCATAAAGAGATAATCAAAGGAACGCCAGCCTTCCAGGTAGGTTTGATAATCCACCCGCATATCATTGCCATGTTTGAGATAGGCGTCCTGGACAATAAACTCACCTGCAGATTCGTCGTACCCGGTAGTGAACAAATAGTGTCCCATCCAGGCCACTTTCTTGGTGTAATCTTCCTCGTAATAACCCTTTTCAACCAGGACAGGGAAACCATTGGCGATCATATGTTTCAGCAGGTCCAGATCCCCGCCAAATCGGGCGACAATGTTATAGTCAGTGTGTTCCGCCACAAAACCGATCATCTCGGAGGGCATGACATTTTTATCGAGCCGGCCCTGCTGGATGAAGTCAAGGTCAGGGTCGTTTATGCCGGGTTTCACTACCCGGGCAATGTCATCCCGATCCCCGGGCCAGCCCCAGTAGTTGAGTGCCATGGCCAGGTTTGCCGGTCCGCAGTAGTTCCAGCGCTCATGCTGGTCCACATAAATCACACCGTCCAGGATCACCCGGTCAGGCAGAGGGGTAGGTGTAAATAACGGTTCGTTATTGGTTGGTGTAGGGGTTGGTCCTTCAGGTGAGGGTTCAGGTGTGTCGGGTGAGGATGCGATGAATGGTGTGACCGCAGGCGTGCCGCCGACAGGTTTAAATATAGCTTCGTCCGGCGGATTAATGGCATAGATGATCCGTGTCTTGAGATCTTCCACCCGCCAGGATAAACGATCATACACAAAAGGTGTCTGATATATGAGCGCTGTCAGCAGGATCAGAAAGGGAATCAGGAGCAAAAACCACTCCCTGGAAGTTTTTTTCATAACGAGGGTATTATAACATTTTTAGGGAAAACCCATTAAATAGTATAAGAAGTAGGGTTTTTGGTCGCTAAGAGTTGGAAAAAGGGGGAAAAAAACGATTTTTATTCCTTACTGGTGGGGTCTTCCGGGTTGTGATCCAGCACCTGTCTGGCTTGTGGACCCTCTTTGGCAGGTCCGATAATTCCTTCCGCGGCCATCTGTTCAATCAACCGGGCGGACCGGGTGTAGCCAATACGCAGCCTGCGCTGCAGCATGGAAATCGATGCCCGGTCTTCAGCCCTGACCAGGCGCACCGCTTCATCCCAGAGTTGATCCCGCTCCTGCTCTTCTGCCATGTCATGCCACATTTCCTTTTGTTTGAGAGGGATGCTTGGCATCCGGGCATCCGGTTCTCCGGAGGTGCTTGAGGATGACCGTGGGGCTTTGATTTGCGCCGCCAGGAAACGCCAGTAGCGGACTAATTTTTCAATTTCTGTGTCGGAGACAAATACA
Source organism: uncultured Anaerolineales bacterium (assembly GCA_964532455.1). Taxonomy (GTDB): domain Bacteria; phylum Chloroflexota; class Anaerolineae; order Anaerolineales; family UBA11858; genus B10-G9. The sequence continues at coordinate 7,468 of CAZHHT010000072.1, read as the reverse complement.
CCTTGCAGGCGGACTGGCGCGGCAGCATCTGGCGCCTGGAACAGCATATCACCCCGTCCTAGAAGGGTTTCTGCGCCAGGTTGATCCAGGATAACCCGGCTGTCCACCCCGGAGGCGGTTGCAAAAGCAATCCTGGCTGGGAAATTGGCTTTAATTAAACCGGTTACCACATTGGTTGAGGGCCGCTGGGTGGAAATGATCAGGTGAATGCCGGTAGCTCGGGCCAGTTGGGCCAGACGGGTGATGGCTCTTTCGGTTTCGGTGGGAGCCAGCATCATCAGGTCAGCCAGCTCGTCAATGATCACCACCAGGTAGGGTAGTTTCTTGCCCCCTTCTTTTACTGTTTTCTTGTTATAGTCAGTGATGTGGCGGGCGCCAGCCTGGGAAAGTTTATGATAGCGCTGGTCCATCTCCCGGGATACCCACTGTAAAACACCAACCACACGCTCCAGGTCCACTACTACCGGAGCCAGCAGGTGGGGGATGCCGTCATATCCGGACAGTTCTACTCGTTTGGGGTCAACCATGATCAGGCGCAGATCATCTGGTGTGTTGTGCAGTAAAAAGCACGAGATTAAAGCGTTGACACAAACCGATTTACCAGAACCGGTGGTGCCGGCTATTAACAGGTGCGGCATGTCAGTCAGATCAGTGGCAAGCGCCTCGCCGGATACATCTCGTCCTAGGGCAAACTTCAGCGGTGTTTTCAGCTTTTTGAAACTGGGACTCTGGATAGCATCACGCAGCGCCACCAGGGATATTTCTTCATTGGGCACTTCTATGCCAATATAACCCTTACCGGGAACCGGCGCTTCCATGCGGATGCGTCTGGCTGCCAGGGCCAGTGCCAGGTCATCGGCCAGCCCGGTAATTTTACTGACCCGGACGCGCCGTTTTTGATTTCTGACCTCAATAAAATCCGGTTCCACTCCAAATTGAGTGATTGTGGGACCGCGGTTGATCTCCACCACATGCCCCGGGGCGCCAAAGGATTCCAGGGTTTCTTCGATGATGTCCCCACGGTGCTGGTCAAATTCATCATTGGGTTCAATTTCTTGACCGATGTTAAGGATGTCAGGGATATGGGGCAGGACCCAGTTTAGCTCCGGTGCATCATCTGGAAACATGGAGGGTTCAGCAGATAAGCTGGTCTGGGCTTCAGGCACCCGCCTGAGGATGGGAGTGGGAATTTTCGCCGCAGTTGTGGGCATGTGAGCGGGTTTTTCCCGCTCTGGGAACAGTTTCTGGAATAGGGTCTTAATGGATCCCGTAAATCCGGGAATCCACTTGAACAGATCCAGAACAGGGATATCCAGGGTGAGTGACAGACTGAGCAGGATCACCGCAAAAATGGCTATGGCAGTCCCGGCTGATCCAAAAGTGGATTGAAGCGGGACCAGGAGATAAGCGCCTGCGTATCCACCTCCCAATCCTCCGGCGGCAATTGCCTGGGAAGCATTGAAATCCACCGGGAAGGTGAAATACTGCAGGGAAGATAATCCCGCCAGGTAGAGAATCACGACCCCGGTTATTTGTACCGGGGAGAATTTAGGAGCTCCTTTCATTTTCCGCAGCAGGATTAACAAGCCTCCGCCTAAGAGCAGCAGTGGCAGGGGGTAACTTCCCCAACCAAATCCTTTTAAAAGTAGGGACTGGATTGTAGAAAGGACGGTACTGCTTTGGCTGGAGAACAACCCCAGTGCGGTCACTATGCCAAGAACAGACAACAATAATCCGGTCAGCCCCAGGTTTTTTCCTGGTGCGGGGGATTTAGCTTTTGCCTTGGATTTTGGGGACGATTTAGCCATGTTGGATTTTCCTGCAAACCTGTCCGAATTATAGCATGATTGGTTCGATGGTAGACCTCGGAGGTTTGTCTCTGCGGTAGAAGGAGCATCTGAAACAGGAAACCTCCGAGGACTGATCTATTAATGCTTTCATTGAGAGCCTTTCGATACGATTTCGCTTTGCCTGTCCTGAGCGAACACCGAGTACAATCGAGGTGTGAGTCGAAGGGCTCAGGACAGGCCCCTCGACAAGCTCGGGGTAAGTGTGGCAATCATCTGCTTTGCCGAGATCGCCCGGCGATTTCCCCGTCAGGGTGCTGCGCAAAATTCACGGGCTATGCAACCTAAGTCCCGCTGAAAAGGGACTTCCATCTTATTACTAGCTTTGAGCTCCGTCTCCGGGGCGATTGATGACTGTGACCCTTCACCCTCTTTTATCATCTTGAGCTCTTCGTTTCCGCTGTGCTTCGCTCAGGACAGGTAAAGCGAAGGATCCATACAGAGATCACGAATCAAACAATCCAATATCAACGAATGATGAGGCATTGGTCATTTGTACTCTTGATGGATTCCTCGCCTGGCTCCCTTCGATTCTTCCTTCGGTCGCAGGACAAGTGGAATGACAAATATAAAATAGTTATTCTGATTGCTCAGAGAGCGGCAATCCCCTCATGATATCCAGGAGATCACTTCGCCGCTTGCTCCTCGCGATGACACACAATCGTTCTTGCGTTAACATTTCAACTTTCCAACCAGTCTCCCTCTCTTATCGTCCCTCAGTCTCCCCTTCTCCCAGTCTTCCCCTCATGCGGTAAAATAAGAGTGATAGTTATAATCATATCGAAGGAATATATTTTGTTCGAAATTGTCTTCTTAGGAACAAGTGCCTCCGCGCCCTCTGTGCAGCGGGGATTAACCTCCCAGGTGGTTTTACGGGGGGAACATCGCTTTCTGATCGACGCCGGAGAAGGTACCCAGCGCCAGATCCTAAAGTCCGGGTTGGGTTTTAAACGCCTGGACCACATCCTGGTCACTCATGGGCACCTGGATCATATTCTGGGTCTGGGCGGCTTGATTTCCACCTTTGTGCGCTGGGAAACGATGGACAAAATACTTATCGCGGGGGGGGAATCAGCCCTGGACCGCATCCGGGAGCTGCTGTTTGGCGTAGTGCTAAAGGGCAAGTATCCCCCGGTGGAGATCACTTTCCAGACCCTGGAGTCGGGAGTGATATTTGAAGAAAATGGTTTTACCGTGACTGCTTTCCCGGTTTATCACCGGACTCCGGACTGTTTTGGATTTGCCTTTGAAGAGTTTCCCCGCCGTCCATTTCTTCCTGAAAAAGCCAAGGCGTTAAAGATCCCTCCTGGTTCCTGGCGCGGTGATTTGGTGAACGGAAAGGCAGTTACCCTTCCGGATGGGCGTAGGATCGATCCAGAAATGGTGTTGGGGGAAGTGCAAGCTGGTACCAAATTAGTCCATGTTGGCGACGCCGGGCGGACAGACAATCTGGTGGAATTTGCCCGGGGAGCGGATGCGCTGGTGATAGAAGCCACCTACCTGGAAACAGAAAAAGAGCTGGCAGAGCAGTTTGGTCACCTGACAGCCAGCCAGGCTGGGGAGCTGGCGAATAAGGCCGGAGTGGGGACCCTGCTGTTGACCCATATCTCCCGCCGTTATCATGAAGACCAGGTGATGGAGGAAGCCAGCGCTGTATTTCCGGAAGTCTATGTTGCCCGGGATTTTGACCGTTTCCAGGTTAAGCGGGGAGAGTGTGTGAAAGTCTGACAATGAGACTTGGCGACTATGAGACTTGGGGACTAGGTAATTAGATAAATGTTCAGTATTCAGTGATCGGTTTTCAGTAAGTATTAAATAGTAAGGTCTGTTGAAAAGAAACAGTCCCGTGGATTGATTATTCCACGAAGCTATTAATCACTCCGGCTCATCACGACGGATCCAGCGATAAAACGCGCTTCGCATGCCCGATTCAAGCAGCCAGATTTCATCTTCCTTTTGTACTACGCGTATTAATGCTTCTGCAAAGAAATTTAGAAATAGCCAACTCAACAATTCTGCCCAAGGCCAAAGATACCAGACAAAAGAACTTTTGGACATAGGCCACACGTAAAGAGAAATAACTGAAGTGCACAATGCACCCTAAAATTTGATCCATAAGTGGTGATAGGATCAGAATTTTAGGATGACCTGCCTTATTAGGTATACTGACAGGAAGTACTGAAAAAGGGTGGATCAGAAGTAGTGGCACCAATCATTTTCTGACCTACCCTTCGGTACAGATCCTGAGGATAAGGACCTAGCCCTGCCAGCGCTTTTTAGGGACTGTCCCTCAGACTTTTCCAATAAACTGTCACAACCACGAAGACTATGAACTGGCTAAGCTTTTTTCTTTTTTCTGTTTACGCTTTTCTTTAATAGTTAGCTTTGCTTTCTTTTTTGTTTCTCGTTTACCCTTATCCCTTTTTCCTTTATCACTCATATTTACCCATCCTTTCTGAACAATAGGCGGTTGTGGTTCACTATCAATCATAACATTTTAAAGCCCAACCGTTGGAAAATTCGAAGAAGGTTCCCTTAGGAGCAGATGACCAATCGTCAGTTTTGAACCCCGTGGTCAGGCGCTCTTTTTTGGGGAAGCGGCGCTGTTAGGGCATCAGCGGGAAGGGGAAAATCCAAACCATCTCAAATTAGCTTACCCAGGAATTTTGACTGATAATTATTCTTGGAGGTCAATGATCTTGGGATTTGTTGTAACAATCAATCTGCTGACGGCCTACTAGTTATTTCTAATCTTTATTACTGGACATTTTTATAAAAATAGTGCATAATGTATGCAGAACCTTAGCTTTAACCTAAGGAAATGCACACATGAATAAACCGGACTATGATCAACTATATCAAATTGCAGAAGACCAGGGAGGTTATTTTACATCTGCGCAGGCAGGTGATGCTGGTTATTCCTGGGAAAGGCTCTCGAATACTGTAAAGGCGGGACGTTTCGTAAGAGTATCCCGAGGTGTTTATCGACTTGCTCATTTCCCGGGATCGCGATTTGAAGACTTCTTTATCGCTTGGCTGCGGGCAGGACCTACCTCAGTGATTTCTCATGAAAGCGCACTCTCTGTCTATGGACTTTCTGATGTACTTCCCCACGAAATCCATGTGATTGTTCCTCGTACAGCTTCCAGACGTCGAAAAGGCATCCGGCAGCATACAAATCAACTTGAGGGTAAAGATATCACCTCGCGAGATGGGCTGCCAATTACGACTGTTGCCCGGACTCTTGCTGATGTCTCTACGATCGGCCTTGCCAAAGAGCAAGTAAAACTAGCGATCAACGAAGGGATTAGCAATGGCATGGTAACCATGGAAATGCTTTGGGATCAAACTGAAAAGAGAGGGGGAAGGTTCAAGAAAATACTTACTGAATATCAAAAAGAAGGGAAATCATGAGATACAAAACTAGCCGTGATTTCCGCCAAGCTTTGGAGACCCGGATAAGAAATATCAGCCTAGAGACAGAAATGCCATTAGTACGTTTGAGGAAGTTAGTGGTGTTTGAAAAATTCCTGATCAGATTGGTTCTCGTTCGAGGTGGTGCCAGCAATTGAATCTACTATAGACGGACCATCAGTTCAGCGGTTTGGTATCAGAGCGTTTCTTGATAACCGCGCCTTTGAATCCTTCCATATAGATGTTGGTGTAGGAGACCCAATCATAGGGTCGATAGATTATCTAGATACAATCGATCTGCTCTCATTTGCCAACCTGGAACCTGTAAGTATCCCTTGCTACCCTGTTAATCAGCAGATTGCAGAGAAGCTACATGCATATTCACGTCCACGTGGTTCTGGACTCAGCTCAAGGGTAAAGGATTTTATTGATATCATACTGCTTGCTGAGTTAGGTGAGATTGATAAACAAGAACTCATGGCAGCAATTCAAGCCACCTTTGATCATGCGCCAACGCATGAAATCCCTTCTGAGTTATCTCCTCCACCAAAAGGTTGGTTGAGATCATATAATCGTCTGGCAGAATCGGTTAGGCTGGATGAAGTCTCATTTGATGAAGCATATCTTCGTCTTCAAATGTTCCTAAACCCAATCCTATCCAAGGATGAATCAAATGCTATTTGGTTTCCACTAAAATGGCAGTGGAGCTGGAAATAACAAATCGCTTGACGGATTCGCCAAGTGGTTTTTTCTTGTGGATGTTGGTGGACATCTGCGGGAAGGGGATGATCAGATTCCCCTTCCCGCGACTCCTACACAAGAGTGTTGGAGATCTCGAACCGGTTTTAGATAATATTCTACTGAATTACAATCCTGTACAAAGTTTATTTCTATCTCAACCTAATGGATGAGCTCACCTGCACTGAGCGGAGCGCGAAACGTAGTGCCGCACACAGTCGAAGTGTCCGGCGCAGCGCTTTGTTAGAAGCCACTCTGTTGATTCAGCACTGTATAAGCTAAATATGCATATTGGTATTAGTACTATTTTTGAGATTACATACCACCTTCGTTTAATTGAATATGATGACAATAATAAACTGAGTGGTATGAGCACAGCTGCTGCCCTAATCCAATTATTTGCACCAAGCAGATAAAGACAATTTGGCAGGGAAACTATTATGGCTGCTATCAATAGTTTATGACTGCGATTCATAACTCCAATAATCGCCATTATTACAAAAGCTACAATGCTAAGCCAACTAAATATATTCTGTATCATTTTTGTAAAGAACCTTGTCTGCGAAAATTCTCGGTTTATATCCTCCCCAATTAGGTAATCCATTCAAGGGGTTCTTTACTCGAGTCCATTATAAAAATGATCTGGCGAACCCTTTCCACTTTGTTTTTTATTCTTTTGGGCTATGCCGTTTTTGCAAACAGGCATTTGAGATAGGCTCCTTCCGGATATGAAATGGGATGGTCTAAAGCATGGCCAGTCCGGGCAAGTTCCACGAGCGGGCGCTCAGCCTGGGCGGCCGCAAGATGGATCTGTTTGAAAAATTCTTCGGCAGTTACCCGGCTTGAGCAAGAAGCCTGTACCAGAATCCCCTCTTTTTTGAGAACGCTTAACCCTAAAATGGTTAAGCGCCGGTACGCGGCAAGCGCACGATCGACATGCTTATGTTTCTGGGCAAATGCGGGTGGATCGAGGATTACCATATTAAAATGGTGACCCTGTGCCGCCAGACGAGCCAGGGCCTCGAAAGCATCTTCCGCGCGGGTAGTATGTACGGAATCCCCCACGGGAGGAATATGCCGATTGTGGGCCCAGTTGCGTTTGGCGCCGGCCAGCGCCGCTGCACTTGCATCGACACTTACCACGCGCCGCGCCCCTCCTCTGGCAGCATAGACCGAAAAACTACCCGTGTAGGCAAACACGTTCAGGACCTCTTTTCCAGATGCCAGGCACTCGACCTTGCTCCGGTTATCGCGTTGGTCGAAGTAGAACCCTGTTTTTTGCCCCCGGATAGGGTCGATTTCGAACCGGAGGCCGTTTTCCCAGAACATAACTTGACCATCCAGGGGGGCGCCGGAAAGGACCATCCCTTCTTCGAGTCCGAAAAGATCTTGAGGTTTAGTTGCCAACAGCCGGCTGAAGCGGAGGATGATCCGGTCTGCGGCAGGAAGCGCGGGTAAAATATCGCGGA
>CAZHHT010000071.1:0-15563 GCA_964532455.1 uncultured Anaerolineales bacterium | reverse complement strand
GTGACCACGCCGGATGCAACCGTGAGACCACCTTCTCGAATAGCGAACTTTCCACCTTGCTCCAATGCGATCGGTACAATCAGCTCCACTTCCATGTTCACATTGTCACCAGGCATTACCATCTCAACACCTTCCGGCAGGGTGATTGTCCCTGTCACATCAATGGTCTTGATATAAAACTGCGGTCGGTAGCCGGTGAAGAACGGTTTATGCCGTCCTCCCTCTTCCTGCTTCAACACGTATACCTCAGTTTTGAATTTCGTGATCGGCTTGATGCTCTTCGGTTTGGCAATGACCATTCCGCGCTCTACCTCATCTCGATCCGTTCCCCTCAGCAGCAATCCTACATTGTCTCCTGCCTGCCCTTCATCCAGAATCTTGTGGAACATTTCCACTCCGGTCACCACTGTGTTCATGATCTCATCCTGCATACCAATGATTTCTACCGGGTCCCCGGTATGGATCACTCCTCGCTCGATCCTGCCCGTTACCACCGTGCCGCGTCCCTTAATAGTGAACACGTCTTCTACCGGCATCATAAACGGTTTGTCAATTTCTCGTACCGGTTCCGGGATATACTCATCTATCACCCGCAGCAGCTCTCGAATGCTCTCATATTCTTCCGCATCCAGATCTTCGCTTTTGCACTCCAGTGCATGCAGCGCGCTGCCTTTCACTATCGGGGTCTCGTCCCCGGGAAATCCATACTCGTTCAGCAGCTCTCTCAGCTCCAGTTCCACCAGCTCTATCAGCTCCGGATCATCCATCTGGTCTATCTTGTTCAAATACACCACCACGCTCGGTACTTCTACCTGACGCGCCAGTAGCAGGTGCTCCCGGGTCTGCGGCATTGGTCCGTCGGAGGCTGCTACTACCAGTATTGCCCCGTCTATCTGCGCTGCCCCGGTTATCATGTTCTTGATGTAGTCCCGGTGTCCGGGCATATCCACGTGCGCATAGTGCCGGGCTTCGGTCTCATATTCCACATGCGAGATGCTGATTGTGATCCCGCGCTCTTTCTCTTCCGGCGCCTTGTCGATCTCGTCAAACGCCATGAAGTCTCCGAACCCTTGCATCGCCGCCACTTTCGTGATCGCCGCGGTTAAGGTCGTCTTCCCGTGGTCTATGTGCCCCATTGTCCCTACATTCACGTGCGGTTTCGTCCGTTTATATTTCTCTTTCGCCATTAGTCTTCTCCTGACCTAAAACAAATACCGTTTCTTGATTTTTTACAATTATTATCTGGTAAGTTTACTCGCCTACGACAATTTTTTGTGATAATTCCTTAGATACTTTTGAATAATGATCAAATTCCATCGTAAAAGCACCCCGGCCTTTGGTCGCGGACCGCAGTTCAGTCGCATAACCAAACATCTCAGCCAGGGGAACCATTGCCCGCACACTTTGAGAACCTCCAGGGTGAGCATCCATTCCCTGGACATCTCCCCGGCGGGAATTAACCTGTCCAATTATATCACCCAGGAACTCTTCGGGAATAACAACTTCCACTTTCATGATCGGTTCCTGCAAGACAGGTGATCCTTTTTGAATACCCTGACGGAAAGCCATCGAACCGGCCATTTTAAACGCCAGATCGCTGGAATCCACTTCGTGGGATGATCCATCTACGAGGGTAACTTTTACATCTGTCACCGGATACCCAGCCAGTACTCCAGATTCCGCGGCAGCCCGGACACCCTTTTCAACGGCAGAGATATATTCTCTGGGAATAACTCCACCTCTAATCTCTTCTTCAAATAAAATACCGCTTCCATCATTACCGGGCTCTAAATTCAGCACAACATGCCCGTATTGACCGTGACCGCCGGTTTGCTTCACATGACGGTAATCCACTTTTTCTACCGGACGGGTTATGGATTCTTTATAGGCTACACGTGGTCGTCCGACTCTCGCCTGAACCTTAAATTCACGCTGCATTCGGTCTACCAGCACTTCCAAATGCAATTCACCCATGCCGGAAATCAAGGTTTGACCGGTATCTCCATCAACACGAACTTGGAAAGTTGGATCTTCCTCAGACAATTTTTTCAGGGCAGTTGCTAATTTGTCCTGATCTGCAGTTGTTTTGGGTTCAATCGCGACCATAATTACCGGATCCGGGAAAGATATAGTTTCCAGGAGAATCGGAGATCCAATCTCACAAAGTGTATCCCCGGTGAAACTCTTCTTCAATCCCAGTACCGCCGCGATATCACCTGCGCCGGCTTTTTCAATATCCTCTCGCCGGTCAGCATACATTCTAATTAATCGACCAATGCGCTCTCGTTTCTGTTTACCGGGATTAAGTACCGTAGTACCCTGTTCAATTATTCCCGAGTAAATCCGGATATACGATAACCTACCCACATAAGGATCTGTAACAATCTTAAACACCAGCCCGCTGAGCGGTTCGTTATCATCTGGTTTTCTAGTTATCGTTTCATTAGTTTTAGGATTATTTCCTTCCACTGGTGGAATATCTAGCGGGGATGGCAAATAATCAATAACTGCGTCCAATAATGGCTGTACACCAGTGCTTATCAGTGAACTACCGCAGAGAACCGGAGTAATTTGATTATTAATTACCGCTTCTCGAAGGGCAGTCTTTAATTCATCCTCTCCAATTGCGGCTTCTTCCAAAAACTTCACAGTCAATTCTTCATTTGTCTCAGCTATTGCTTCAATCAGCTGGTTCCGGGAAAAATCTGCTTGCTCTTTCAAATCAGCCGGTATTTCAATCTTTACAGGTGCGCTGCCAGATCGGTCTTCCCAAATAAACGCCTTTTGGGAAACCAAGTCAATCACACCACGGAACTGATCCTCCAAACCAATCGGGACCTGAATTGTTACTGCGTTCGCCCCTAACCTGTCGCGGATCATATCTATTGTACGTTCATAGCTTGCGCCTACCCGGTCCATTTTGTTTACAAAACAAATTCTGGGAACCCGGTAAAGATCTGCTTGGCGCCAGACAGTTTCGCTCTGGGGTTCAACCCCTTGTACTGCATCAAAAACAACAACCCCTCCGTCTAATACTCGAAGGGATCGTTGAACCTCTGCCGTAAAGTCGATATGGCCCGGGGTGTCAATAATGTTAACAAGATGACCATTCCAAACAGCAGATACTGCAGCAGAAACAATCGTGATACCCCGTTCACGTTCCTGCTCCATCCAATCGGTAACAGTTGTCCCATCGTCGACGGAACCAATCTTGTGCGTTTTTCCTGTGTAATACAGGATCCGCTCGGTTGTGGTCGTTTTTCCCGCGTCGATGTGGGCAATGATCCCAATATTTCGGAACTTCTCTAATGCGTATTTTCTTACCATGCAAACCTAAATCAAATACCCTGGGTTATCTAAACCCTGAAATGTGAAAATGCCCGGTTGGCTTTTGCCATCCGGTGGGCTTCTTCCCTCTTCCGGATTGCAAGGCCTTCATTATTAACTGCACTCAGCAGTTCATCCGCTAGGCATTCATCGAAAGGCAGACCTTTCCGGGACCGGGCGGCTTCCAGAAGCCATCGGGTTGCTAATGTAAATTGGCGGTGAGTCGGCACTTCCATCGGAATCTGGTATGTAGCACCACCGATTCGCCGGGGGCGAACCTCCATGCGGGGCGAAGCGTTCTGAATAGCTTGTTCAAACAATTCAACCGGATCTTTGCCGGTCTTCTCAGCCATAATTTCTAACGCATCGTATACCAGAGTCGCTGCTACTCTCTTTTTACCTTTTTTCAGGACATGATTGATGAACGTTTGTATCTTTACATTGTTGTAGCGTACATCCGGCTCAATCTTTCTCCTGTCAGCTTTTCTCCGTCTCATCAGTTATCTCCATCGATCTAATGATCAATTTGTAGTTCGGAAAATCCAGTCTTAAGACTGTTTTGCTCCGTATTTTGAACGTCCCTGTTTGCGGTCATCCACGCCAGTGGAGTCCAGAACACCGCGGATAATATGGTAGCGCACACCAGGGAGATCTTTCACACGTCCACCGCGTATCAGGACTACAGAGTGCTCTTGAAGACCATGGCCTTCACCTGGAATATAGGCAGTAACCTCAATACCATTGGTCAGCCGAACACGGGCAATTTTCCGCAGAGCTGAATTCGGTTTTTTAGGGGTCATTGTTCGCACCATTGTGCAGACACCCCGTTTTTGAGGAGCACCTTTTTCCTGACGAATTCTCCGCTGCTTCATTGTGTTAAAAGTATAACGAAGTGCAGGAGCTTTGCTCTTGGTTTTCTTATCTGTGCGTCCTTTGCGGACTAATTGATTAATTGTTGGCACATTTTCCTCCGTACCTAATCCAATTCACTCTTCAAATATTAAGGCCATCGATTCTGCTTGATGGCCTTAGATCGCTCGTAAACCGCTATTCAATCAATCGTTACTGCCCACTTATATTATTTTTGGGCAATGACTTAGAATTTTAACACGCCCTTTTCTGAGCGTCAAGCCAGTCTATCCATCAATATATATCACTTCAAGCCGAAAATTGCTTTCTAGCGGTTTCCCAGCCCCAGCAATCCTGTACTCATACGCGGAATCTGCGCCCGGCTGTCTTCCTTCCCAAAACTGATTATTTCTCCATCATCTGTGATTGCTTCAATTTCCAGACCAAGACTTTGCATTTCCTTTACTAGAACCCTGAATGAAGCGGGGATACCCACATCTTCGATAGGCTCCCCTTTTACGATAGCCTCATAAGCTTGAACGCGGCCGACAACATCGTCTGATTTTATAGTTAGCATTTCCTGCAGTGTATGAGCTGCGCCATAAGCTTCTAAAGCCCAAACTTCCATTTCTCCGAAGCGTTGACCACCAAACTGGGCTTTACCTCCCAAGGGCTGCTGTGAAACCAGGCTGTAGGGGCCAGTGGACCGGGCATGGACTTTGTCCTCTACTAAGTGATGTAATTTAAGGATGTTCATCACGCCTACTGTAACTGGATTGTGATAAGGTTTTCCGGTTTTTCCATCAAAGACTGTTTGCTTTCCAAACAACGGCAAGGGAACCCCTGTCGTGGTCACCAATTCATTTGCCCGTTCTCTTAAGTCTTCCAGATTAAGTTTGTCAATTTTCTTCGATTCATTTCCAGAAACGTGTTTGATCCACAATTTCAGACAGACCTCTACAGCCCGCTCATCCTGGGCTTCGCGTTCATTATAAGGAATTTTCTTATCTTCAAAGAAAAGAATTTGGTCAGGATCATAGCCATTATCTCGAAGCCATTCCTGCAGGACTGTCCGCCTTGCATAGGTTTCATCCGATACAAGTTTATATATATCGTAACCGCGCTCACCGAGCCAGTTTTCCAAGAAGAGGCGTCGCGCCTCATCATTGTCCCGGATATCATGTGGTTCATAATCAAAACCGTCCAACCACTCCCAGGCTTTTTGCTCTGCTTCCATCCAGGCCTCTTCAATCATCCAGGTTCGTGCCAGTTCAGCTTCAATTTCGCACTCCTGTGCGCCATCAAATACAGGAGTGATTGCTCGGAATCCTAATTTCTTTGCAGCCCATCCTAGATGGGCTTCTAAAACCTGCCCGATATTCATCCTGCCGGGAACACCGGTTGGGCTTAAAAGCATATCCAACGGTGTACCATCCTCGAGATAAGGCATATCCTCAACCGGAACAACTGTTGAGACAACACCCTTATTTCCATGACGACCGGCAATTTTGTCGCCTGCTGTAATGCGCCGTTTCTGGGCTACAAAAACACGGACCATTTTTTCAACACCGGCAGATAAATCGGCATTGTCTTCCCGGGTGAATATGTTTACTTCAATAACTTTTCCGCGTTCTCCATGCGGCATGCGCAGCGACGTGTCTTTTACGTCCCGTGATTTTTCACCGAAAATCGCCCGCAGCAATCGTTCTTCTGGAGATAATTCCTTTTCGCCTTTAGGTGAGATCTTACCAACCAGGATATCGTTTGGACCAACTTCCGCGCCGATGCGGATCACACCTGTTTCATCCAGATCCTTTAATGCTTCTTCACCAACATTGGGTATATCCCGAGTGATTTCTTCCGGACCCAGCCGGGTATCCCTGGATTCAACTTCATGCTCTTCAATATGAATAGAGGTATAAACATCATTTTGGGGAAGGTGCTCAGAAATCACAACCGAATCCTCAAAATTTGCTCCTTCCCAAGACAAAAAGGCTACGGTGATATTCTGACCTAAGGCCAGGTTCCCATTAACTGTCGAAGAGGAATCGGCAATGACATCACCTTTTTTCACCAACTGGCTTTTTCGTACGATAGGCCGCTGGTCAATACAGGTGCTCTGGTTTGAGCGCTCGTACTTCCAGAGTTTATATTCCTTATTCTCGTTTTTTGAATTCCGGATAACTACCTTATCCCCTACCACGGAAATAACTTCTCCATCTTCAGCCGCAAGAAGCACTTGGCCGGAATCCATTGCGGCTGGCTTTTCCATACCAGTTGATACACGGGGAATTTCAGGGAGTAACAGCGGCACACCTTGTGCTTGCATGTTGGAGCCCATCAAAGCCCTGTTAGCATCGTCATGGGATAAGAAAGGAATCAGCGCAGCACTGATACCAACAATCTGGTTCGGTGCCACGTCAATATATTCAATATCGGTTGGTTTTACAAACAAAAAGTCAGAGTGATGCCTGGCAGATACCCGCTCTTTAACAAATTCAAAATGCTCATTTATCTCAGCGTTAGCCTGGGCGATGACAAATCGGTCTTCCGCGTCTGCTGCCAGATACTCGACCTCTTCTGATATGAATGGGCTTACCAACACATGATCAATTTTCGCTTTCTTCATAGCGGAAACCATCTTGTCCGTCATCCGTTCACCAGCGGCTGCGATTATTTTATTGGAGGTGGGATGAACAACATCCTCTCTGAGCTGGGATCCGATAATCTCGGGATCTTTGGGAGATACAGTCTGGCGGACCTTACGGTATGGCGTTTCAATAAAACCGTAATCATTTACCTGCGCATAAGAAGCAAACCTTCCGATCAACCCAATGTTCGGACCTTCGGGTGTTTCAATCGGACAGATGCGTCCATAGTGAGATTGATGTACGTCACGCACGTCGAACCCTGCTCGTTGGCGGTGAAGGCCACCCGGACCCAGGGCTGATAATGTCCGTTTATGGCGCAATTCTGAGAGCGGATTGGTTTGGTCCATAAACTGTGACAGCTGGCTGGAGCCGAAAAATTCACGCAATGACGCGACTACAGGACGAATGTTCACCAGGGTAACCGGTGACATTTTTTTCTTCCCTCGGATAGACATCCGTTCGCGGATCACACGTTCCATTCGGCGAATACCCACTCTTAATTTATTTTGAATTAACTCATCCACTGTTTTAATTCGGCGGTTGCCCAGATGATCAATATCATCAGGATCCATCATATTGTTGTTAATCTCAATCATCCGACGGATCAAATAGTAGATATCCCATTTTGTAATTGTGAGATGGTCGATAGGGACTTTGCCTTCTAGGTTGTATTTCTGATTCAACTTATAACGGCCGACGCGTTCCAGATTGTAGCGGCGATCATTAAACAGCTGATCCTCCAGGAATTCACGGGCGTTTTCTACAGTTGCCGGATCACCGGGACGCATGCGTTTAAAGAAATCAACGAGCGCCATCTCCGCTATGGTCACGCCCTTGGGGACTTCCCAATCCGGTTCCTGTGCAAAACAGGCGGGAATGAACATTCGGTCTGGGTTGGTATCGATATCCTCAAAGAGAGCAATGAGTTCTTCGTCTGTTCCTTCATTAATTGGGGAGTTCTTCAGCCCGTCATCCACAGCTGCCAGAGCCCTCAGGAAAATTGTCACCGGAATCGTCCGCTGACGGTTAAAACGGATAGTTAAATAACCGGTTTTTCTGGTTTCAAATTCCATCCAGGCGCCCCGGTCAGGAATCAATTTTGATACAGCCAGGCGCCGCCCGGTTGTCCGGTCAACCTCCGCCTCAAAATATACACCGGGAGAGCGGATCAATTGGGAAACAACAACCCTTTCCGTACCGTTGATGATGAAAGTTCCCTTATCAGTCATCTCGGGGAATTCACCCATAAAGATTTCCTGCTTGATCGGTTCCGGCACCTTTGCACCAGCCAGAAGCACGGAAACGTACAGAGCCGAACCGTAGGTTAAATCTCGTTCGACGCATTCCTGGACAGAATATTCCGGATCTTCAAACCGGTATTCCAGTCCCCACTGTTTTGCTTCAGGGGTTTCACTTGGAAAATACAATTTCATCTTCCCGTTATAGGATTCAATAGGAGAGATCTCATGAAACAGTTCTTTGACTCCAGTTTCTTTTAATCGTTTAAACGACTCCAGCTGAACCTCAATAAGGGGCGGCAATGGATAACTATAACTAATTCGAGCATAATTCTTGGCTTTTTCTACTTGAGCCATATATTCTCCTGATTACCTTTTCTACTTGACCAAACTACCTGCCAAAGGTTACCATACGCGTTAAGATGCCCCGGTCTCCACCAGGGCAAGCAGTTGTGTTATTGAATCTAAACCTGGATACTGTTTCATTCCAACAAGTATCCCTAAATTCATTTGTCATTAACCCAGACACGTAATTATAATAATTATGCCGGGATCGGTCAAGGCATGCCGTGTTCAACTGTATATCCAAACGGGATAAAAAAACTACTTTATTAAGGATCTTTCAAGTATGAATTCAAGACAGGAGTACAGATCGGGGTTTATCGCGATGATGGGAAGACCTAACGTAGGGAAATCCACCTTGCTCAACCGGTTATTGAATCAAAAAATTGCAGCCGTTTCCCCAAAACCCCAAACGACCAGACTGCAGCAATTTGGTATCTTATCCTTGCAAGATGCACAATTAATTTTCATCGATACTCCCGGGCTGCATCACCCTCAGCACAAATTAGGTGAATTCATGAATCAGGATGCCCAGCTTGCGCTCGAAGAGGCTGATTCAGCGCTGGTGGTGTTTGACAGCAGCTTCCCACCCTCTGAAGAAGATCATCTCTTTGGAGAAGTCATCAAGAAAGTGAAGACTCAACCTGCAGTATTTATTGCACTCAATAAGACCGATAAGGTTACATCCACCCAACTTAAGGAACAAAAGGACCGCTATCAGGCATTATTGCCGGAGGCAGAACTTATCCCGGTATCTGCTATTACTGGTGAAAACATTGACTTGCTGCTTGCGGCTTTAAAAGATTCCTTACCTGAAGGACCTCAACTGTATCCTGAAGATCAGATTACAGATCTATACGAGCGGGACATCGCCGCCGACATGATCCGTGCAGCATCCATGCTGCATCTTCAGCGTGAACTTCCCCATGTCATCGCAGTAAGAATTGATGAATATAACGAAAAGAAGGATCACGGTGCCTACATTGAAGCCACAATCTTTGTTGAGCGGAACTCTCAAAAAGGTATCGTTATTGGAGAGGGGGGGAAAATGATTAAGCGTATAGGCTCCACAGCACGGAAAGAGATAGAAGCCATGAGCGGACGAAAAGTGTTTTTAAAACTGCGGGTGAAAGTGAAGAAAAACTGGCGGAATGATATCAACGCTCTCCGCTTATTTGGGTTTAAGAAATAATATCCTGTCTTATAAAATCGCTATCGGCTCCTTTTGGGCTGTAAAAAATTTTCGGATTAAACAGTCTGATTTAATCCCTTACAACCTCAAAAGTATATATTAATTCGCTCTGATTGTTCGCATGGTCTACGGCCACAACCCGTAATTCAATATCTCCCAGGGTCATCTGCCAGGGTAAAACAAAGGGGTATACTTCTCTACTCGAAACTTTGTAAGAATTAATATAGAAAACAACTCTTTGGATTTCATTATTATTCTCAAATACCGCCTCAAAGAGCAGTTCCTTTCCTTTTTCAAAAGGAATCGTCTCTCCAACCAGATCGGATATTAAACCTATCTCCGGAGGGGTATTATCCACTGAAACCACCAGGGAGACCTTTTCAATTTGCAACTGTTCCCGCACCAGAACCAGCTGCAAGGCATAGAGTCCATCTTCAAGATTATCTGTCTCCCAGGTTCCCAATCTTTCTATATCAGCCGGAGAGAGGATATCTGCTCCAATCTGGAGCCAGGAAGATGGATTCATACCCTTTCCGTACTGAAGCCTGGCAGAAATAAAACCATCTTCCGGGATGGACCCCATGATCCGCACATTTCCATGAACAAAAGAAAAATTATCCGGATATGAAATCAAAAAATGCTCCCTAGCTTCTAGGTTTTCCAAGTCGTATACAACAGGCGGCGTTAGTACTCCGGTTTGTTCCACCCAATCCTCCGCTTCCGGGGGGATGGCGAGATACACTTTCTTTTCTATCTGCTCAGCAGGTGTAAATACTGAGGCAAGCAAACCTGTCTCGCGATTAACTTCCAAAACCTGATAGAGTGTGTCCGCTTGTTGGGGTTCATTTCCTTGAAGAAAAATTTCTCTGAGAACTTTCGGACAGTATTCGGTGGGAAGCATGCCCGAGGGATAACATACATCAAGGGTACTCAACCCATCCGGTCTCTGCCAATCCTCAACAGCGAGATCTCTTGCAGTATACTGCGTGATCGCCCTCCATAAACCAGAAGTAATCTGTTGATAATCTGACTGAGAAAGGTTTCTCTCTTCAACAAAACTGCCAGCCCATACGGTGGTCACTACCTGGGGAGTATAACCAACAACCCAGCCTGATAAGGAATTGTTAACATTTCCCACCTTTATTCCTGCAGGTCGTCCGATAAGAAATACGTCATTTTCTTTCGTATTGGATCGGGCATCCTCGTCACTGAGGACATGGTTGATTAGAAAGGTTAGTTGTTCACTGATAACCTTTTTCTCAACTTGCGGTTTTTGATCCATCCATACCACGCCAAAAGAATCTTCGATACTCAAAACTGCGGTGGGACGAACCCCAAGGCTAGAGTTACCATCGGGCTTGCCCCGCAACACACCCTGATTCGCAAATACGCCATAGCCCTGGGCAATATCAACCATCTCTAACCTGGTACTGCCTGGGAAATAGGTACACTCCTGGCAGCTCTCCACAGGAATAGAAAACCCAAATAAAGCCATCGTATTTTCTAACTGAAGATATCCATGAGAATCCCACAACTGTTTTGCGGGTGATAAGTAATCATTCACCAAGGCGGACCGCATGCTTGTCGGACCAAGATAATTAATTTGCCCTTCAACTCCCGGGTGCAGCTCTTCACTAGAGATGACTTCTTCAGGGAGGGGAATGTCCCAAACCAGGGAGGCGGGATTAAAACCCTGTCTGAATGAATTTAAGTAAATAAAAGGGGTAATAAGAGATCCGGGAAGTTTGGGCTCAAACATTCTGCCATAGCCAATTTGATTCGATGTCTCCACCATGGCCAGAATTTGTCCCCCCCGGGGATCCAGAAGTAAAAGGTCGATTTCAAATTCTTCATTAGTTTTTAATACAGGTCCTGAATACCTTGGCAGCAATCTGGATGCTTGACAATTTTCTTCCAGTTGGGGATCCTCTCCGTAGACCCTCTTCAGCATGATATTAGATGTACATTCCAGTTCACCCTGCAGATCACTATTGAGAGAAGATATGATTTTAAATCCCCCTCTTAACAACCGCTCGAGGGGCATGACCCCACGGGCTTCCTCTAAAATATATTCCACGTAAGCTGGCATCGGGGGATTTATCGCCATACCCTGGTCAGCATAAATAAGTTCTTTCTGTTCAGCCCGGCCGGCATCTTGCTCAGAAATTTGTCCCTCAAATACCATCTCTTCTAATATAAGTCCCTGGTTTTCTTTTGCGGCAGTTGGCGCATCAAATGGATTTAAGGAGGGATACTTTGCCACTGCAGCAAGCAGTGCAGATTCTGCCAGATCTAAGTTTTCAACCGATTCCCCAAAATAAAACATGGCAGACTGATTAACGCCATATATTTGATTTCCATAATAAGTGCTGTTTAGATACCATTCCAATACTTTTTCCCGTCCATACATGGCAACGATTTGGTCTGCCAATAGCTTGATTCGAATCTGCCGGTATGGATGATCGATTTCATCCCATAATAAAAGGTCTCTAACGAGTTTTTGCGGAATTGGATCCGACCGGTTATTGAAGAAATTGCTCAGAAAATTATTTGGTTTTAGAAAATAATCCGGATCTGTGGCTGCTAGGGTTGCTACCACCAAAACTTCCGGGATATCCGTGTAAAAAAGGGTGGTGCCGTCTGTTAGCCTAATATTCTGTCGGTAGTCAATTGCGGGGTTCTCAAAACGCCACAAGACAGTTTCCCCGCTTTGATCATAGATTCTTGTGGGTTCCAGGAGAGATCCTCTCGGAGCATCCAGTAAACTTGCCAGCAGTTTAGGAGACGGTAGGTCCTCTGTAATAACAGAATAGCGAAATACTAATAGAAATACCAGTATTGTTGCTGCTAGACTAAGGAAAACAGTTATTAATAAACCGATCGTTCCCAGGGGATTGGATCGATCTTCTCTGCGTTTATTATTCCTGAACCGCATGATATGCGATTGAATATCCATAGGGTTAAATAATCCCTGAATTCTCAAACTCCATTTTCAGAGACTTCTCCAAAAGATCTTGCCTTCAATAATCGGGACTGACACTCATGACTTGGCGAGTATTTCAGGGATTGCGAAGGTGGTTTTGATGATCAGGAATGATCCCAGACTCAATTCTGATGAATCACCCTTGAGACATAATCCAGCAGCTCTCGTGCTGATTCCAGATTCTTTTCGCTGGGCCCCCCTAACATCGTTGCCAATTCTTTTATCCGTTCTTCACCAGAAATTTCCTGGACCTGGATATATGAACGACCGCCTTCAATATCTTTTGAGACCTGATAATGCTGTTGTCCAAATCCAGCTAATTGCGGTAGATGTGTAATGCAAATCACCTGGTGTTTAGCGGTTAACCGGTAAAGCTTTTCTCCCACAACAGCGCCAATCCGCCCCCCTATTCCCTGGTCGATTTCATCAAATACCAATGTGGAGATGTGATCTGCCTGGGCAAGAACATTCTTAATAGCCAACATCAGCCTGGCAGTTTCTCCACCAGAGGCTGTTTTTACCAGAGGTTTAAACCCTTCTCCCGGATTTGTCTCAATCAGGAATTCCACTTTCTCCAATCCATCTGAATAATATACTACCTGCTGTCCCTCTTCTGTGAGGACTCCCTCTGGATCTTCTCTTGACTTAAAATCAACTTCAAACCGGGACCCAGCCATCTTTAAATCATTGAGCTGTGTTTCCAGTTCCGAAGCCAGAACCAGCGCACCTTGTTTTCTACCGCGTGAAAGCTCACCACCCCGGCGACTTAGTTCCTCAAGAAGCCGGCTTTCCAACCCCTCCAACTCCTTTATCCTGGCACCACGGTCTGTGATTTCTGACAGCTCCCCTTTAGACTGATTCTGATAAACAATGATCTCAGGAATAGTATCTCCATATTTCCGTTTTAAACCGCGGATCAATTCCAATCGATCCTGTACATTTTCCAGCTCATTGGGATCAAACTCGAGACTCTCAAGATAGGATCTCAAATCTTTTCCGACCTCAAATAAACCTTCACTTAACTCCCCCGTTTTTTCATTCAATGCAGCCAAACCAGGATCTGTTTTTGACAAATCTTCCACTGAACTCACTATTTGACCCAATAGATCCATAACAGTGGGCTGATGCCCTGGAGCATCATCAAGCAGGATCAGGATATTCTGACTCAGATCAGCCAATTTCTCTGCATTCGCCAATCTGGTTCTGCGTTCTACTAAGATTGGTTCTTCCCCATCTTCCAATCTGGCCTGTTCAATTTCATCAACCTGGAATGCCAGCAGTTCCTTCCTTTTCTCTGCTTCCAGGTCAGATTGCCTCAGCCTTTTCAGCTCTGCACGGATATCTTTCAGTTCTGAGTAAACCTCCTGGTATTTTGATAACAAATCGGTTGTGTCAGAAAAACGATCCAGCAATCCCAGGTGCTGATTTACCCTCATCAATGACAGGTGTTCCGACTGCCCATGAATATCAACCAGATATTCACCAAGTTCAACCAGCACACCAACATTGGTTCTGTGTCCATTCACCCGGGCTGTATTCCGTTTATCTTTTCGTAATTCTCGGGTTAGCGTGATGTATTCAGGATCCTCGAGAATCTCCTCTTTTTCCAGAATCTGAATAACCGGGTCCTTTACACTTTGAGGAATTTTAAACACTGCTTCCACACTGGCAAACTCACTACCTTTCCTTAATGTAGCCATATCGACCCGCTGCCCTAATAACATATCCAGCGCCCCCATGATGATCGATTTCCCAGCCCCAGTTTCCCCGGTTAAAATAATCAATCCCGGTTTAAATTCCAGGTTTAGCGCCTCAATAATTGCGAAGTTTTTTATGCGAAGTTCAAGAAGCATCTTATTTTCTTAGCTGGTAGAACACATTTGAAGTGATGATAATTGAGTAAAAAAGATACCAGATCAGTGAATAAATTCCCCCACTGGCTGCAAAACCCACCTCCCGGATGTAGGGAACGGTCATAATAACCCAGGTAATTATCGGAGGAAGGCTAAAAAGAAAAGCGGTGATGATTATTAAGTTTCTCAACAGGGGAGATCGACGATTATTGATAGCTTTTTTAACCACCCAAACAACTAAAATCCCGGCTCCCATGGCAATAAAAATCGAATAAAACCCCAGAAAAGAGGACAGCAGGCTGCCTAAAAATGAAATCACCCCGGTGATAAAAAAGGCGATAAGATAGTCAAACCATCTGGTTGTAATAAACACCTTCTGCTGAGAGCGAATGCATTCTGGACAGCGATATCCTGTTGGTGTATGGGTGGCGCATTTAATACAGATTGGACGGTTGCACCGGTTACACCGTAACTGAGTTTCGCGTTTTGGATGAAATGTACAAGTAAGAGGAGTGTTTAGTTCAGACATTATTATTTTTTTTTATTGATGGATTTTGATCCATATAGGGAATTAAATTCCTGTAGAAATAACCCGGATCTTGGAAACGAATAAACTGAACTTCATGATCGCTTGCCTGGATTTCTACTCGATCACCGGTTTTCATCTTGATAGGCGGTTGACCGTCTATACTAATCACTGCCTGATGGGAAGTATGAACAGTAACTGAAACCAATACTTTTTCAGATAAAACCAGCGACTGCTCAATGGAAAGATGGGGAGCAACGGGAACGAGGACAATATTCCTCAAATCCGGGGAAAGAATTGGACCACCAGCTGCCAGGGCATAAGCTGTCGAACCTGTGGCCGTTGAGGCAATAACCCCATCTGCGACAGTCGTGCTGAGATATCTGTTATTAATGAAGATCTCAAGCTGAATAGGACGGATGGTTTCTCCACGGCTGATCACAGCATCGTTAAGGGCATTCCATTCTCCCCGTTTCTGATCACCCCGGTATAAAGTTGTCAGCAGCATCATACGCTTTTCTAACCAGTAATCTCCCTTTAATACCAGCTTTAAAGCATTCTGCCATTCATCTTGCTGGATCTCGGTAAAAAAACCATAATGG
>CAZHHT010000070.1:0-15718 GCA_964532455.1 uncultured Anaerolineales bacterium | reverse complement strand
AGTGGACCGGACCTGTAAGGCTGTCACCCTTGACAAAACCACCATCATAGAAGGCCGCCAGTATTCAAATTATCCATAGGGGTTTTTATGCACAATGCGCAATGGAAAACGAGGAAGGTAGTCATTGTGGGAGCGGGTGCAGTAGGTTCCACATTCGCCTACACCTTAGCCCAGAGTGGTTTAGCAGATGAGATTGTATTGCTTGATGTCAACCAAGAAATGGTCAAGGGTCAAGCCTTGGATCTTTCACATGGGCTTGCTTACTATCCCAATGTGGAGATTTCAGCAGGGGATAGCCACGACTACAGGGACGCGCATGTGATTGTGATCACAGCAGGAGCTAAGCAGCAAAGTGGTCAATCGCGGCTTGATTTGCTTCAGAGAAATGCTGCGATTATCGAAGACATCGTAGACAACATAGTTGCGCAGGGATCGGAAGGAATCATTGTTTTGGTCAGCAATCCTGTCGATGTATTGACGTATTTGGCGCACTTGAGGACTTCGTGGGAAAGAGGTCGTGTAATTGGATCAGGCACAGTCCTGGATAGCGCTAGATTTCGGTATTTGTTGAGCAAGCAATGTGGCGTCGATGTTCACAATGTACACGCCTATGTGTTAGGAGAACATGGCGACAGCCAAGTGGCGGCATGGTCCATGACTCATCTTGCTGGTGTACCGATCAATGAGTATTGCGAACAGTGTGGTGGGTGTGATGGTTGGGGACGGCTTCAGAGAGAAATTGAGGAGGCTGTGAGACGGTCTGCTTACCATATCATTGAGTACAAAGGGGCAACAAACTATGCGGTCGGACTAGCCCTAGTGCGAATTGTAGGCGCCATTCTACGGAATGAGAGGAGTGTTCTGACCGTATCAGTTCCCTTGGAAGGTGAGTATGGCCTTAACAATGTTAGCATGGGTGTGCCAAGCATAGTGTCTCAAAACGGCGTAGAAAGCATTATTGAGGCAAACTTATCACCTAGGGAGGAAAAGGCTCTCATCGCTTCGGCGAAAATATTGCAGGAATCTATCAAAGAAGTATCGCGGCTCCGTTAGTGTGTGGCAATCCTTGGGGTCTAGGCTTGTTGAATTGCCTTGCCAGTTGTAGATAAATATCCTTCTTATTCAACAATAATGGAGGCTGCCGGAAATTGGGACAGCTCCGTAGTTTTTTGCAATGATTTTCTTAATATTAGATACCCTCCGCCTCGAACTGATCGAGAGCCTCGACAGCCTCAACCGCATACATCATGGCAGGACCGCCGCCCATCAGGATGGCGACGCCCAAGGCTTCCATGATCTCGTCGCGATTGGCGCCGGCTTGTAGGGCGTCATGGATGTGGAAGGCGATGCAGCCGTCACAGCGTACGTTGACAGCAATCGCCAACGCGATCAGCTCTTTGGTCTTGGCATCTAAGATGCCGTCACTGACAGTGGCTTTGTGCAAGTCGGCGAAAGCTCGCATCGTCTCGGGGACTTCTTTACCCATCTGGCCCATTACCGACTTGATTTCTGTTAGGTGCTTCGGATGGTTTTTAATCTTTTTTCCTCCTAAAGGATTTTATACAAAAGCAGCCTCGTATTAACTTGAAGTAGCATGCGATATTGATACCCTATTTATTTTCGATCTCAAAAGGCATCCACCTTCTTTTGTTCGATCAATTCAATTATGGGAGCAGAGGATTTGATTTCCATCATAGAATAATATGCGTTGTATTTGAATTTGTGAAAATGTGCACTAATAAAAGTCCGATCCCAACATGATGCGGCGTTTACCCGGAAGCCAGCAAGAAGGCCGAGGTACTTTTCAAGAAGGACGGATAGTAGAAGCAGTTTCAGTTGAGCGTATTTCAAGAAAAATGAATGGGCGGCCTAACCATTCGCTGGAACGGACCGGGGATGCTGTGCGATTTCGTAATGAAGTTGTATGATAGGAGCATGTAGAAAAGATGGCTTTCGGGAATACCCCGGCCGCTCAGCTCAAGGCCGTTAGCTGGACTCAGTTGATTCTGACAATGCTATAATGAAGAATGCGGCGCATACTTGGGAATGACCCCCTGAATCCCCATCTTCGATTTGCACCGCATACGAAGTGAGACGATTGTACTGATTGGACGATTACTGATAGGAGGTAAGAGTCATGTCTTCCAAGAAAACTATCCTTCTTGAGGAAGCGATCCGCACTATGGCTATCATTGGAGTGGTTATCTTTGGCGTTTTGCCTATAGCTTATGTGCTTGGTGCAGATGTTAGCCGTGTTGCCCTGATCGCGTTCCCCGCAGCTATTCTTATTTTTCCCATCACCGTCTGGATACGCATTCGAACAGGGGTTAAGTTGCAGATCCGCTCCAGGCGGGGATGGTACATTTCGGCAGCCATCGCCTTCGCGCTTGCACTCTTCATGGCGATACTCATGTTGCTGACCGGGTATACGTCTTGGAACCAGGCAGTGGCGCAAATTGCCATTAGCGCATTCGTGATCGTCGTCCTAGCTTGGCTGGGCGCTCGCCTGATGCGATTAAAATAGCGTAACACCCGATTTCTTAAGTGTTCGCCGTAAGTCCTTTGAAAACATAGATGGCTCCAGCTAACCCCCGTTGCACCCGACTCTTCGACTGCGCGCTTTGCGCTCCGCTCTGAGCGGGTGAGCTCATCCGTTGGGCTGCAATAAACATTTACTCTATCAAGTGGTCAATGGATTTAGATATTAGGTGAATATATTGATACAGGGTCTATAACCGTGCTAATTTTAAGCTCTTCTTTATTGATTATCCGCTGAATATTGGCGCGATGCAGGTAAAAACAGAGAATGGTCAGGCAAACGCTGATGAGGATGAAGACTATCGGATATCCTGATATATAAGTCACAAAAGGCAGCGCGATAAATGCTGCGAATGAACCAGCAACAATATAATCAGCCAGCAATGCAGGAAGAGCCACCAGAAGTACAAAAATGATTCCCAGTTTCCAATTTATGCCAAACATCATTCCTACCAGAGTGGCTACGCCTTTTCCTCCTCTAAATTTCAAATAAAAAGGGAAGATGTGTCCAATAATTGCCATGATACCGGAGAGATAAGCTAAATCAGGGCTGCCGGGATAAATCCACCTCACAACTAAAACGGCGAAGATCCCTTTGAGGATATCTACTAAGCCGACAATGAAACCGTATTTCCACCCCATAATAGCGGTGATGTTCGAGGCTCCCGCATTGCCAGAGCCGTGTTCGCGAATATCCATTTTCCCAACTATTTTGCTGAGAAAATACGCTGGCTGGATACATCCGAAAGCGTAGCCAACAAGAATGGTCATAATTGCTTGCTTGATCATTTATTTTCTCCTTGTGACATCTAAGTTTACCCTTTGCCATTCATGACTCATTGGGAAATCCTTCCCTGATAAACTTCACAGACAAATCTAGAAGAACACAGAAAAAAACCTGCTCAAATTGGAACAGGTTTTTTTTACTTTCCGGGTTTTTGCTACTTAATTACACAGACCAGGTTCATCACCGGAGGGTGTGAACCCGTAATAGGAACGGCAGGTGCTGTCCACCAGGTAGACAGCTTTGATAGGATATAACGGGCTCCCCGGGTAAGGACTCCCCGCAATTTCTGCTGAAAACCGGTCATTGTAATCCATATAATCCGGGGCTCTCAATCCTGCATCTGCCCAGGCACTCCACATAAAACCGGTAAAACCGGTCAGGCTATATTTTAAAGCAAACTGCAGACTGTTTGATTCATCCGGATGGCGTCGGGCCCAGGCTAGATCTGGATCATTTCCATCTCCGGCATCAAAGATCATCACATCATATCCATTCAGTTCTGGATCTGGAGTATCCATGGACATGGGGAATTTACCCCCAACATCACCATCTTCATCAGTGTATACCTGAACCCCATCCACACTCCAGTCTCTGTTTAAAGGCAGGTCACATTGGATCAAAAAATCTCCCCTGCCATTTACATCCAAATCCAACTCCAGGCCATATTTCATGTCACCAATTTCTGGCAAATCTTCTGCCAGGAAAATTGACACATAAATCCAGGGTGTACCGACTTTTAAATTCACCCGGATAATATCGATCTCTCCCCGGTAATTCATTTCCTTGGCTGTAAAGGGCCGCTCGTAAATATTCGATGTATACTGGTCTCCATAAGTAAAACCATCTCCCCCATAATCAATGGAATTAAAATCCGTGAGGTAAGTATCAATTCTCTTTTTGGGTTTTCCAGGCACTTGGAGATGCTCGAAAGCTGGTTTTAGGGTAGGCGTCAAAGAAGGTTGAGGGGTAAAAGTAGGAAGTATCGAGCTTGAATCTTCCTCATCGTTATTATCCTGGGATTGACTTTCCGCAACGATGGCAGTTTTCCTGGCAGATTCCACGCCTCCCAGCCAGGCTTCTTTTGTGAGTGTAGCCGCCACGCCTGCCTGAACAGCTTCGTCCACATTACCTGGGCGAGTCTCTACCGCAGAACTGCAGGCAGACAAGATCAGAATAGAAATAAGCAATAGTGATATCCCAGCCAAGATGGTTTTGCGCATTACCCTAAACTCCTGCTATCCCGTCTAACTATCTAGCAGTGTACTCAATATTCAGATTTGCGTCAACCAGGGAAATATCCTCCGGCAAAGCTCAAACACCTATCCCGGCCCCAACTAAGAATTATAGCTTTTGTTTAATAAAATCAGCCTGCTGATAACAGCAGGCTGATTTATAAAAAGGTTAACATTATTCTGTTGGTAAAATGCATTCATTGCAGAAATTTCTTTCGCAAATATTTACGGCAGTTTGCAAGGTACACAGAATTTTCCAACCGGACAATAGGTAAGGCAGGCATTGCCGTCACAGTCCATTGAGGTTGCAGATGCTTTACACCAGCCATAACCAGGAGAACTCGGGCGCAGTAGTTCTTCTGCAAAACATAATCCCGGTTCAGTCCCGGAAGGGATGTACCCAAACCAGGAACGGCAGGTGCTGTCGATCAGGGCTACTGCCTTTACTGGATACCGATAATTATCCTTGTTTGGACTGCCGGCTTCCTCGAAGGTGTAATGGTCATTGATATCAAACAGGGAGGGATCCCGCAGCCCTTCATCCGCCCAGGCACTCCACAAGAACCCCTGCATTCCAATTAGGCTGTTCTTAATGGCAATTTGAATCTGATTCCTGTTATCTGGGTCCCTTCGCACCCAGGCCAAATCCCGGTCCTCTCCTTGACCATTGGCAAAAATCTCTCTTTCATATCCATTCTGTTTTTCCCCCGGGTTTTCCAAATAAAGAGGAAACAATCCCCCAATATCACCATCCTCATCCTCCAACACCCAGACACCATCTGTGGTCCATTCTGTATCCGGAGGTATCTTAGCCATCACCAGGAATTCTCCCCGTCCTTCATGGTCCAGATCCAATTCAATTGAATAGCGGGGATCTCCTTCATTTGGAAGATTTCCTATCAGAATAAAAGTAAAATACACCCAGGGATCTGTTACTCGAAGATTCACCCTGTAGATATCTAAATAATCACGGTATTCCATTTTTCTGGCTGTGTAGGGGCGTTCAAAGCGGCTCCAGGCGTAATTGTCATCCAGGGCTGTTTTATCTTTAGCAAGATCAACGGTAACCAGGTCTTTCACGAAGGTATGAATGTAGATCGGTGCGCTGGGAAGCATAACATGGATGGGTTCCGGTGTTGGTGTTAGGCTTGGAGTAATTGTCAGAGACGGGGATGGGCTTGGTTCTCTGGTTTCGGTTGGTAGATTTTTAACTGCCTCGGTCTGGCGGGCAAAATCCACACTTCTCACAAATGCCTCTTTTGTCAATGTAGCTGCGACACCTGCTAGAACCTGATTATCAAAGGGTGATTTAGAGCCGAGGCACGCAGAGAGGGAAAACGTCAGGAAAACCAGCATGGGGTAGATTGATCTCTTACAATGAACCGGCTTTTTCATGATCCAATCCCTCAAGGTAAATCTACCAATTATGAAATTGAGTGTAAACTATTGAATCTGGACTGTCAATAAAAACTTGACGAAAACCTTTCTATCCTTGATAATTAAAACAGGTTTTCCTTATTTAACTCCAACTGGATAAAGGATCGAAACCATGAAAAAGCGGCTTTTCCTTCCCCTTCTTCTCCTTTTGATTTTCATAACCGCCTGCGGCAACAACCCAACCGAAACCCCACCTGAGCAGACACCGGTTTTAACTAAGTCAATCACAGCTCTCCCCGCAACAGCGGCAGTTGTGCAAACAAAAGTACCTGAATCCCAGGAACCCGATTTCCAAGTACCTTCTTCTCTACCCCCAGAACCCCAGTCTGTAAGCTTTTCTGCACAGGATGGTCAAACACTACAGGGAAAATTTTATCCTTCTTCATTAGAGGACGCCCCGGTGATTGTCCTGATGCACTGGTATCCCGGTGATCAGGAAGAATGGACTGAAATTGCCTTCTGGCTGCAAAATCGAGGGTTAACTGGAGACCAAAACGGCGTTCCCTGGAAAGACCCCTCCTGGTTCCCCTCCCTGGATGCTGATACTAGTTACAACATCCTGACCTTTACTTTCCGGAATTGTGAGGGCAGGTGCAATGCCCCAGAACCTGATGGCTGGCTGCTGGATGCCCGGGCAAGCTTGGAATATGCCCGTTCCCTGGAGGGAGTGGACCCGGATCAAGTGATTGTTATTGGCGTCAGCATTGGGGCTGACGGCGCAATAGACAGCTGTGCCGCGGCTCTTGAAACTGATCCCAATGCCTGTCTGGGTGCGCTTTCACTTTCCCCGGGAAATTATCTTGGTCCCTCCTATCCGGATATGGTCGCTGCCCTGGGCGCAAATGATCCTCCAAGACCTGCCTGGTGCCTGTTTGATAAAAATGATGCCGATTCCAAGGTTTGCCCCCAAGCGAGCGGAGACAATTATTACCAGGAAAGCTGGAGCGACGGAAATCTGCACGGGTTCCACCTGCTTACCCCCAACCTTGCACCCATACCAATAACACGGATCCTGGAGTTCCTGGATGTAATACTGGGAAATTGATTACCCACCAGCCCCTGCCAGGGCAAGAATAGATCCTAGAGCCCATCCCGAAGATTCTCGGTAGATAAGACCCTCTAGAAATGATTGGATAACCCCACCATTTGATCATCAAATCTAATGGTTATATATCAGCATGTCAGATTAAAATCTACTTTTATATCTACTACCAATCTGAATTTCAGCTCCCAAACCTTCATTAAATTCGTATCAGCGCTGAGGCTCTTCCCTGAACATCATCTCCTCTTTAAATGGATTATTAGGGATGTGTTCTCCCTTAACTCTAGCTACATCCAATTTCTACTTTCCCTTTTTTATCAACTCATAACACAGACCTTGAATATTGATCTTCTGTTTGATTAAATCCTGCTCCACGTCGAAATTTAAGCGGAAGCTGCAAAAACGTTATCTACTCTATCAGAGGGTTCTGGGTAACTAACTGCTGTATTCGGCGTTATAGGTCTTTGTGTAACAAGAACACCAACGGCTTGGTACAAATTTGAAGATTGATAGAAAAGGCCGTACCCCTGTCCATCTTGTGGTGTTGTAGGATGAAATGTATCAATACACAATGACCTCATTTGAGGTAATTTATGAGCAAGGGTAACGGCTTTTTACAAAAATTACGCAGATATGCAGTCCTTGGTGGTGGAAAGGATCGCATTAAATTGCAGCATAAAAAGGGAAAATTAACAGCCCGGGAAAGAATAGATGACCTGGTCGATTCCGACAGTTTTCAGGAAATCGGCCTTTTCGCATCTCAAGAAGTCAAATCCTCAGAAAATGGGAAATCCACGGCTTACGGAGATGGTGTAATTACCGGAAAAGCAGAAATTAACGGCAGGCCTGTTTACCTTTTTGCGCAAGATTTCACCGTGATGGGTGGCTCCGTTGGGAAAATTCACGGCAAAAAGATTGCCCGGATTATGGATCTGGCCATCCAAAATGGCGCCCCTTTAATAGGGCTAAACGATTCGGGAGGAGCTCGAATACAGGAAGGCGTAAACTCCCTTGCTTCCTATGGTGATATTTTCTACAGAAATGTTCAAGCTTCTGGAGTAATTCCCCAGTTATCAATTATTCTTGGTCCCTGTGCTGGGGGAGCAGTCTATTCCCCGGCTATCACAGATTTTGTATTCATGGTTGAAGGCACATCCCAAATGTTCATCACCGGTCCCGAGATAATAAAAGAGGTCACTCACGAAGAGATCGATGTAGAGTCCCTGGGGGGTGCCGAAGTTCATCATGCCCAGAGCGGTGTGGTTCATTTTAAAGCCCCAGATGAAAAAACAATCATGGAACAAGTTCGCTGTCTGCTTAGTTATCTTCCAGCAAATAACCTGGCCCCACCACCTGTCATAAATTCTACGGATGACCCGCAAAGGGCAACCCCCAAGTTGGCTGATGTAGTTCCCCTGGAAGCCAATGAACCCTACGATATTCACCGGGTCATTGAAATATTGGTTGACAATTCAGAGTTTCTGGAGATTCAACAAGGCTATGCAGAAAACATTGTGATCGGTTTTGCCCGTTTGGATGGCATTCCAGTCGGGATTGTCGCAAACCAACCTGACCACTATGCCGGCGTTCTTGATATTAATGCCTCGGATAAGGGTGCCCGTTTTATCCGTTTTTGTGATTCTTTTCATATCCCGGTCATTACACTTGTGGATACTCCTGGTTTTTTACCAGGAATCGAACAGGAGCATGAGGGAATAATCCGTCATGGTGCCAAAATGATCTTTGCCTATGCCGAGGCTACAATTCCCAAAATAACTCTCATTCTGCGCAAAGCATATGGTGGGGCGTACATTGTTATGGGCTCCAAACACTTAGCTGGGGACCAGAATTTTGCCTGGCCGCAAACAGAAATCGCAGTCATGGGACCCGAAGGCGCCGTAAAAATTCTGCACAGGAAAGCGCTTGCCAGCTCTGCAGATCCAGATTTACTCCAGAAGGAACTCTCTTCAGCTTACCGCGAGAAGTTGGCGTCACCATTTTTAGCTGCCGCCGAAGGGCATATTGACGACATCATCTCTCCCGAGGAGACAAGATCAAAAATCATTCAGTCCTTACATATGTTTCGGGATAAGAGGTTGACGACTCCAAATCGGAAACACGGGAATATTCCCTTATAGGTTGGTATTTGACTATGAAATTACTAATCGCCAATCGAGGTGAAATTGCCATCCGCATTATCCGCACGTGTCGGGATCTGAATATTCCAACGGTAGCTGTTTATTCTGAGGTGGATCGAAACGCTCTTCATACCCGTTACGCAGACGAGGCAGTTTTAATTGGTCCAACTAGGGCATCAGAAAGTTATTTGAATATTACAGCCCTTTTGCAAGCAAGCAAAAATATCCAGGCGACTGCCATTCACCCGGGATATGGCTTCCTGGCTGAAAATCCTGATTTTGGGAAAGCTGTTGAAGATGCGGGGTTGTTATTCATTGGTCCACGTCCGGAGACAATGGCTATTTTCGGAGACAAAATATCCGCTCGAGAAGCTGCCCGTTCCGCTGGCTTGTTGGTGCTGCCAGGACCTGACCAGCCGCTGCAAGGGAATCAGGTCAATCCACAGTTGAGTAAGGAAATATCCTACCCCGTATTGGTTAAAGCGGCAGCGGGAGGCGGTGGTAAAGGGATCCGGCTAGCCCGTTCTGAAGACGAATTATCCGATGTGATTGACCTGGCACGGGATGAAGCTTTCGCAGCCTTTGGAGATAGCACTATCTATCTAGAACCCCTGGTTCAAAAAGCCCGCCACATTGAGGTTCAAATTTTAGGTGATGGGAAAGGGCAGATTCTGACTTTTAGTGAAAGAGAATGCTCAATACAAAGACGTCATCAGAAACTCATAGAGGAATCCCCGGCGTCTGAATTATCTCCTGAGGAACGGTCCTGCGTAATTGCTGCTGCTCATCGGTTGGGATCTACAATGAATTATCGCAGTCTGGGAACCGTAGAATTTTTAATGGATCAAAACCGCCAATTCAATTTCATCGAAGTAAACCCCCGGATTCAGGTTGAACATCCCGTAACCGAAATGGTTACAGGAGTTGATTTAATTCGGGAGCAAATCCAATTAGCTATGACTGGCGAGATGGCATTGTCCCAATCCGATATCAATCCTCAGGGAGCAGCCATCGAAGCCAGAATCCTCGCTGAGGATCCCGAAGCAGGTTTCATGCCCACGATTGGTGAAATCTCATACTTAAAAGAACCTGGCGGACCTGGAATCCGGGTTGACAGTGCTCTCTATCAGGGAATGGAAGTGACATCAGATTACGATTCCTTGTTATCAAAAGTCATTGCCTGGGGTGAAGATCGGCAAACCGCGATTAAACGTCTAAAAAGAGGACTACGAGAATACCAAATTGGTGGTCTAAAAACAGACTTGGTATTTTTAACTCAAATTCTTGAGTCTGATCCCTATCAAATAGGAAATATTTACACAACCTTCCTGGATGATTTTGAACCAAAAGAGTTGATTCCTGAAGAAACACTTACTCGATATGCTGCGGTAGCTACCGCACTTCACATCCATAGCAAACGAAAATCCAAGGAAGTACAGGATAGTGGGGATATCAATCCCTGGCGACAAAAAGCCTGGCAGGAGCAAACAAAAGCCGGTTAGTGAATACGTTTGGCTCCGCCCAGTGAGGAAACATGGCAGATTACAAAGTATATGTTGGTAACCGATTATTTGATATACGGATCGAAAAAGATCTGTTGTTAGTTAATGGCGACCAATTTAAATTTGATCTTGAGTCCATTAATGGGAATGGATTGCATATTCTTCGAGATCCGAATCGAAATATAGAAGCATATCTGCAATCCAATCGAAATGGCTCCTATGACATCCAAATCAATGGAATCCATCTTTCCGCAGAGGTCGTCCAGGGCTTTCACAACCAAACTAAGAATTCCGATAAAAATAAAGGGTTGGTGATATCTCCTATGCCTGGGCTGATCGTCGATATTCTGGTCAAGGAAGGAGACTACGTCAAGAGAGGGGACACAATTCTCATTCAGGAAGCAATGAAAATGCAGATGAAAATTCGGAGTGCAAGCGCCGGAATAATTACAAAACTTCACACTGCAATCGGAGATCAGGTCAATAAAGGTGTACCGCTTGTTTCTCTAGATCCTATAGAAAGCTTGCCTATCAATACAGATGATCCACAACCGATGAGGGAATAATATGAATTACATTGATATCCTCCAACCCGTAAAATCGATACCGAAAAAGGCATGGGATATTGCTATTGTCATTTCAGCATCTTTGTTGATTGGCGTTAGTGCCCAATTTTCCATCAATTTGCCATTCAGTCCGGTGCCAATTACCGGTCAAACACTGGTTATTTTACTCGCAGGAGTATTACTTGGGAAGAATCGCGGAGCAGCAGCTGTTGGACTCTACCTGGCTGAAGGCGCTGTTGGTTTTCCCGTCTTTGCTGGTGGAAAATCTGGTTTCGTGACCTTATTAGGTCCTACAGGCGGTTATCTGTTTGGATTTTTGGCCGCTGCCTATGTAGTAGGGATATTATGCGAACTGAGATATGACCGGTCTCTGATCTACACTGGTACCTCATTAATTGTTGGAAATCTGATTATTTATATCTTTGGTCTTTTCTGGCTGGTCAGGTTTGTGGGAGAATTCCAAGCTCTTCAGTTAGGTTTATTTCCCTTTTTAGTTGGTGATGTTTTAAAGTTATTAATTGGTGTGATTTTGTTGGGTGGATCAAAAAAGATCTTCGCAGCCGATACATTCCGGGGGTAACAACTCTGAGTTTTCATACCTCGAAATGCCGGGGTTGTATCTCAAGGAGCGTGTAGGAATATGAAATCAAATGTACTGCAAGAAACTCCGATCGCAATAATTGGTCAAGCAGCAGTTTTTGCCAAAGCTGCTTCATTAACCGAATATTGGGACAATATTCTGAATAAAATTGACGGGATCACTAATGTGCCCGATTCTCGCTGGAACGCAGATGACTACTATGATCCAGATCCGCAGGCGATCGATAAAACCTACTGTAAAAGGGGCGGCTTTATTCCCGATATTGAGTTTAATCCCCTTGAGTTTGGTCTACCGCCCAATATCCTGGAAGTGACAGATTCATCCCAATTATTAGGATTGATTGTAGCCAGAGATGCTATGGAAGATGCTGGTTATGGTGCGGACAGTGAGTTTAACCGGGAGACAACCGGCATTGTCCTTGGAGTCGCAGGCGGTACGAAGCTGATCACAGATTTGAGTGCCAGGCTGCAATATCCGATTTGGAGAAGGGTTTTGGAAAGCAGCGGCATATCAGAAGAAGACACAGATATCATCATTGAAAAAATAAAGCTTGCTTACGCTCCCTGGAATGAAAATTCCTTCCCTGGTTTACTGGGTAATGTGATTGCCGGCCGAATAGCCAACCGTCTGGATCTGGGTGGAATGAATACCGTGGTAGATGCCGCTTGTGCCAGCAGTTTGGCTGCAGTAAAAACAGCAGTCAGTGAGCTTGTAGAAGGGCGGGCAGATATGATGATAGCAGGTGGAGTTGATGCCGATAATTCCCCATTTACATTTTTATGTTTTAGCAAAACGCCAGCGTTTTCACCATCTCAAAAGATCCGACCATTTGATGAAGAGTCAGACGGGATGTTAATCGGGGAGGGGTTAGGCATGATGGTTTTAAAACGATTAGAGGATGCTGAAAGGGATAGAGACCGAATTTTTGCCATCATCCGCGGAATCGGCAGTTCCAGCGATGGCAGATATAAGAGCATTTATGCTCCCCGGCCATCTGGACAATCTCTAGCAATCCAACGTGCCTATAACGAGGCGGGATTTGCCCCCCAAACGATAGGGCTGCTTGAAGCCCACGGCACCGGGACCATAGCAGGAGATCCTGCTGAGTTTAATGGCTTAAGAAATGTGTTTGGGAATCCCAATGGTCAAAAACAATCTATTGCCATCGGTTCAGTCAAATCCCAGATTGGCCATACGAAAGCAGCAGCCGGGGCTGCAGGAATGATTAAAGTCGCTCTTTCTCTACACCAAAAAGTTTTACCACCAACTATCAATGTTCAAAAACCTTCGTCTTCCATGAACATAGAAGACTCATATTTTTATCTAAATACAGAAACCAGACCCTGGTTTTCATCAGGAAATGGCTTCTCCCGCAGAGCAGCTGTGAGTGCATTTGGCTTTGGTGGAACAAATTTTCATATCGTATTAGAAGAATATCAAACCGAAAATAATCAAAACTCCCGTCTGAATTCTGTATGTCATCCAATTCTGCTCAGTGCCAGCACTCCAAACGACTTGATCACTAAAATTCAAGGTGCTCTGGACTCTTTAGCAGATGAGGATAGTCAGGAAGCATATCAAAATCTTATTAATTCTTCAATAGATACCCTTCCACCTAAAAACCATCCCCGGTTGGGTTTTATAACCGATTCCAAGACTGAAACGACAAAATACCTGGAGACTGCTTTAAGCTTGATGAAGAACCAACCAGATTCGGCTTCCTGGGAACATCCCTGGGGTATAACCTACCGCGCTGAAGGATTCCCAGAAGAAAGTAAAATCGTAGCTCTCTTCCCGGGACAAGGTTCTCAATACCTCAATATGGCCAGTGAAGTAACGATTAACTTTCCACCCCTGCGGGAAGCCTTCGAAACCATGAATGCTCTTTTCATCCATGAAGGACAAAAATCTCTAAGCAGCGTTGTATATCCTATTCCGGGCTTTAACGAGGAGACGACTTCAAACCAGCAATCTGCATTGCGGGAAACCGATTATGCCCAAGCCGGAATCGGTGTTGTCAGTTACGGCATGTACAAAATCCTCCACCAGGCAGGTTTCCAACCTGATTTCACGGCAGGACACAGCTTTGGAGAACTAACAGCACTCTGGGCAGGTGGCGTCCTGAATGATGGAACTTTTTTGCGGCTGGTAAAAGCTCGGGGAAAAGCCATGCGTCCGCCAGAAGATCCCGATTATGACGCAGGAACAATGGCGGCGGTGAAAGGACCATTATCAGATATCCAACAGGCAATTGAATCCTTACCTGATGTTGTGATTGCCAACGAAAATTCATCTTCGCAAATTGTATTGGCTGGTCCGAGAGAAGCAATAAATCAGGCAGAAAAACTATTGTCCGACAAGGATTTCAAAGTTACACAACTGCCAGTCTCCGCTGCTTTCCACACGCCTCTGGTCGAGCATGCCTCAAAACCATTTTCGGAAGCGGTCAATCAGGAAACTTTCCAGAAACCCAATATTCCGGTTTATTCCAACACTACCGGAAAGGTTTATCCCGAGGACGAGAAGAAAAGCAAGCAAATCCTGTCCAGTCACATCTTACACCCGGTGATATTTAAGACACAAATCGAAGAGATCTATCAGGCTGGGGGAAGGATTTTTGTTGAAATAGGACCCAGACAGATTTTGGGAAATCTTGTTGATGACATTTTAGAAGGTCAACCACACACAACAATCTCATTAAACCCAAGTAGAGATAAATCGAGCGATCGCCAGCTGCGGGAAGCCGCAGTGAAATTGCAAGTAGTTGGTTTGCCGTTGAAGGATATTGATCCCTATCAACGCAGACCAATTGCAGCCTAAATCAACTTTTTTAAGTGCAGAAAGGAAAACCTCATGTCTAGTTTACAAATACAACTAAACGGAAGTAATCTCATTAGCGAAAAACGCAAACAGGCTTTTAAGGAAGCATTACATGACGAGTACATCGTGGAGTCTAATAATGGTCGATTGAAGGACTCCAACGGGAATGGAAAAGTTCAAGCTCCCGAGCTAGTTAATAGTATAGAACTTGGATTAAACCATTCATTCGATCATCAATCCCGGACAATGGAAATCCACCAGCAATATCTCTCGCAGCAACAAGAGTACACGCAATTAATTACAACCGTACTCAACGAGCAAGGAAAAGTACTGGAAAGAAACAATGGGGGTATTGCCGAAGGAATCATCAATACTTTTCAGAGAAGCTTGGATAATTTCCATGAAATTCGTGGAAAGGGGATGGAAGTACATCAGCAATTCCTCGAACAGCAGGCTTCCTATTCCGAAAGTTATGTCAGGATACTGGAAAATCAACATCAACTTCTTCAAAATGGAAAAAGTCAGGCAATATACATAGATGAAACATTGATTCAATCTGAACTATCGGAGACGCCAGAGCTTCCGGGACAAGCCGTTAATAATAACTTCCCTATCCAGCAACCTCAGGATTATATTAAACAGGAAGCAATTATTATTGAGTCAAAGAGTGCAGCTAAAGGAGAAAACAACCCTATTTCTACAGATGTCCTCTCCGCTGCATTACTCAAAATAGTGAGCGAAAAAACTGGTTATCCCCCGGAAATGCTTGAATTGGATATGGACCTTGAAGCTGATCTGGGGATTGACTCCATTAAACGAGTTGAGATACTGGGAGCTCTGGAAGATGAATTTCCCTCCTTACCTGCAGCAGATACAGAAGTATTAGCCCAAACGCGGACGCTTTTGGAAATCATTGAATATATGAATAAGGAGGGGGGGCAAATTTTAGGAAATGTTGACGTAAAATCTTCCCCTGAACCGATTAGCAGCGAAGAAGATCAACCTCCTCAAATCGATGAGCAACCGTTACAGTCACCAAGCAGGTCAAGTAATAA
>CAZHHT010000069.1:0-15840 GCA_964532455.1 uncultured Anaerolineales bacterium | reverse complement strand
CTGCCCACTTAGAGCCTGAAATCTTGCTTGTTGATGAAGTTCTGGCTGTGGGGGATGCTGAATTTCAGAATAAGTGTCTGGGAAAAATGGAAGACGTGGCCAGGGTGGGGCGGACTGTTGTATTTGTTAGCCATAATATGAGTGCTATGAGCCGCCTTTGTGAGAGGGGAATTTGGCTTGAGGATGGGAAAATCTTTAATCAAGGTCCAATTAATCAGGTAATACAATCTTATCTGTTCTCAGGTACGTCAGTATCCAATCCGCGGGTGGATTTTGAACTTATAAAAGATAAAGCAGCACAAATTGTTTCGGTAGAAGCCTTGGACTTTCAGGAAGAACCATCCCTTACTCATCTTAATATTAACCCATTCTCTGTAAAGATCCGGTACCGGATTAATCAAACTCTCACTAAATACCGCCTGGGGATAAGTATTCGCACACCTGATGGTCTCGAAATTATAACTCGTACTACTTCGGATTTTGATAATACACTTTGGTCTGATGAGGAAGGGAATTACGCATTCAAGGTAAAAATACCTGGCAATTTATTAAAACCGGGGCAATACCTTGTTACAGTTTTCCTGGGGCAGCCTGGTATGAAACAACATGATAAGGTGGAAAACATCTTGGCTATACGACTGGATGGTAAAACCGAACATGTACAAGGGCTAATTGTTACTCCTTTAGTTTGGGAGAAAGCAGTCGAGAATTGAAATCATGATAAAAAAGTTGAAAAACAGGATTGCTTCCTTCATTAGGAAAGTAAAAAGAAAGAAGACATCCCGGAAAGTGAGTTTTGACATCCATCCAGATGATGTGTTTTTGGTTTCCTATCCGAGATCAGGAAATACCTGGGTTCGTTTTTTGTTGGCAAATTTATTAAAGAAGGCTGGCGAAACCATAGATTTCCATAATATCCATGAGTATATTCCTGAGAAAGGCAGAAATAACGATATCATCAATACATTATTATTCCCCCGTATCATTAAAACGCATTCCACTTATAAAGCGAACTTTCCACGGGTGATTTATCTGGTCCGTGATGGACGGGATGTCTATGTTTCTTATTATCATTACCGCTTGAAAATTCTACCCGAGAACTGCTCTTTTAGCGAATTCTTGAGGATGGATGATCATTCACCTTGTCTCTGGGGAGATCATGTGGAATCCTGGCTTAATCATGAAGGACAATTATCTGGAATTTTACTTGTCTATTATGAAAGTTTATTGTCTGATCCCGCTGCTGAACTAAAAAGGATGGTAGATTTTATTGGTATCCAGATCACAGAAGAGGAAATTAACCAAGCTGTTCATGCCTCCCGTTTTGAGAATATGCGTGAGATCGATCAGACCAAAGGCCGCAAGTATAACTTAACGGGGGCAGATGAGTTTATTAGGAAAGGAATCAAGGGTGATTGGCAGAACCAGTTTTCTCTGGACGATATTGAATTTTTCAAGAAGCGGGAAGGAAAGGTACTGATAGCCCTTGGTTATGAAGATAACCCCGAGTGGTAGGAGATAAACGGTTTATGAATATCCTCCACATTAATACCACTTCCCACAGCGGAGGGGCTGCCAACGCTATGCAGCGCCTGCATGATGAGCTTCTAGCACAGAACCATCAATCAGAAATCATCGCCGGAAAGAATAATCTGCCCGGTGAACCTCACATCCATCTCATGAGTGATGTGATCTCTCCTTATCAAACAAATCTGGGGGTGATCCAATCCCGGTTGGGCAGCTGTATAGAAGACTTCCTGGGTTTACATCCCTGGACATATCGACCGACATTAAATCTCCCGAAAACTAAGCTGTATAAATGGGCGGATATCATCGATTTGAGAAATCTTCATGGAGGATATATTAATTTATGGGTTTTACCATTGTTATCACTGGGAAAACCGGTAGTTTGGCGGCTGCCCGACCTGTGGGCGCTGACGGGTTACTGTGCTTATCCTTATGATTGCGAGAAATGGAAGGATGGTTGCCATGATTGTCCACTGCTCAAAGGGGAAGGCAGGCTTTTAGTTGAGCCTAAACCACCTCCCCGATGGGATGGAACCAGGCGTGTCTGGCGGGTGAAAAAGAAAATCTACAAGGAATCTGAACTCCATATTGTTGTTAACTCGGGCTGGATGAGAAAGAACGTTAATCAAGGGATACTAAAGGACTCTCTATCGGTTAATGTCATTTCCAATGGCGTGGATTTGGATATTTACAAACCCATCGATAAACAAAAGGCCAGGGAAAGACTTGGTTTGCCTGCTAATGAGATCATTCTTCTTTGGGGTGCAGCCAGCCTGGGGAATTTACGAAAAGGATATTCCTATACTGCTCGGGCGATGGAGCAAATCCAGAATAATGGGAAATTTGAACCTTTATTGATTACGATGGGGAATAAAAAAAGAATGGATGAAAAATATCCCTTAGGAAAAGTTAACCATTTTGGTTTCGTTAAAGACCCAGCCAGACAGGCCTTGATGTACAGCGCAGCGGATTTATTCCTCTGCAGTACATTAGCCGATGCTCAGCCTCAAACGGTGATTGAATCCCTGGCTTGCGGTACACCGGTAATCGCGTATGGTATCGGGCCTATGTCAGAATTGGTCCGGGATGGGAAGACTGGTTTTATCGTGCCGGATGTTTCCCCAGAATCCCTTGCGGCAACCCTGGAAAAAGTGCTGGAAGATCCTGAACACCTGACAGAAATGGGGCAGTCTTGTAGAGAAGAAGCTGAACAAAAGTTTGATTTATCGGAGCAGACAAAAAAATATATTGTCCTTTATAAGAAAATACTAACTGATAAAACCGAGAAGAAAATTAGCGGGTAATCACAGGTGAAAATATATGGATTTCCAGGCTTCAGTCCTATTTTGATTAAAAGACAATAGTTTAGCCCGGCAGCAAGGGGCAGCACTTGACCTGGGCTTTGTTTGAGTTATAATTCACTGACTGAATATTAGACGGCGGTTTTTATGGAATTAGATAAAACTCATGAAACAAGGGATTTGGCCTTGTTAGAACACATAGAAAGTGATCCTAATGTCACCCAGGCAAACCTGGCGGACAAACTTGGTATTGCGGTGGGTACAGTGAATTGGCATTTAAAAAGGTTGATCTCCAAAGGATATGTAAAAGCGAAACGAGCTCAGAGGAAAAAACTCCTGTACATCATCACCCCGGAGGGCCTCGCTTTGCGGGCAAAGCTGACCGTGAATTATGTGGAAAATCAGATGAAATTGTACCGACAGACCCGCCAAAAAGTGAAAACGTTATTGAATAAGATAATAAAAGCTGGATATTCAAAAGTGATGATTAAAGGAGAAGGGGAAATCGCTGAAGTGTGCCAATTAACATGTTTAGAGTTCGGTATCACTGTGGTGGAAGATGGTATAGTCCCGAAACTACTGGTCGAGGGCTATGACATTAAACTAGATCTTGGAGAAAAGCAATGAACAACTTGGCTTTAGGTCCCAAAAAACCGTGGATGATGAAATCCGACTGGGATTGATCAAAGATCCAGCTGACAGCTGTTATCGAAAGCCCCGGTTTATTTTCCAGTAAATTGGGAAAGGAAGAAAATGACAAAAGCGATAATTACCGGAATTACTGGGCAGGACGGCTCCTATCTAGCGGAAATGCTTCTCCATAAAGGATATGAAGTTCATGGAGTCATTCGCCGAGCGAGCACATTTAATACCAGCAGAATTGATCACCTTTACCGGGATCCGCATAATGGTGAAGAGGTAAAGCTATATCTGCATTATGGCGATCTTTCCAGCTCAGACAGCTTGGAGCGTGTAATTCATGAAGTTCACCCAGACGAAGTTTATCACCTTGCGGCACAGAGCCATGTCCGGGTTAGTTTTGATATGCCGGAATATACCGGTGATGTTTCCGGACTGGGTACGATCAGGATTCTGGAATCAATCCGGCGGTCAGATAATATAACCAGGTTTTACCAGGCATCAACTTCTGAGCTGTTTGGAAGCGCAACTCCCCCGCAGAGCGAAGATACACCATTTCAGCCCCAGAGTCCTTATGCAGCAGCAAAGTTGTATGCTTTTTGGGTGACAAGGAATTATTCCCAGGGCTACGGGATGTTTGCCTGCAACGGGATCTTATTTAACCATGAATCACCCCGCAGGGGTGAGACATTTGTTACCCGTAAAATCACCCGGGCTGTTGCCCGGATTAAGGCCGGGATTCAGAAAAAACTCTACCTTGGCAACCTGGACTCCAAAAGAGACTGGGGTTATGCGCCGGAATATGTAGAGGCGATGTGGTCTATGCTCCAGCAGGATGAGCCTTATGATATTGTCATCGGTACC
Organism: uncultured Anaerolineales bacterium; assembly: GCA_964532455.1. GTDB lineage: Bacteria > Chloroflexota > Anaerolineae > Anaerolineales > UBA11858 > B10-G9. Next base: position 11,509 of record CAZHHT010000069.1, on the reverse strand, counting down.
GGAGAAGCACATACGGTAAGAGAATTTGTTCAGGAAGCATTTGGTTATGTTGACCTTGATTACAACGATTTTGTAAAGATCGATCCTCGGTACTTCCGCCCGACTGAAGTGGATTATCTTGAAGCAGATACCAAAAAGGCCCAAAGAATATTGGATTGGAATCCGAAGGTTCACTATCATGATTTAGTCAGGATTATGATGGATGCCGATTTGGAGTTAGTTGGTTTGGAAGCGCCTGGAGAGGGGAAAAAGATCGTTGATGAGAAATTTGATGATTGGCATAACTGGGAAGATCAAGTTATCAGCATGGGAAGGTAAATAATGAGTAAAAACACTACATTTCCGGAATCAGGAATATTTTGGCAGAAAAAACGTGTTTGTGTAACAGGCGGGGATGGTTTCCTGGGCTCATTCGTTCAAAAAACTTTAAAAGAGCGCGGCGCCAATGATATATTTATCCCGACTATTGAACAATATGATTTAACTGATATCAATGATATCCGGCGGATGCTTAACGATGCTCAACCGGATCTGATTATCCACCTGGCTGCCCTTGCGGGCGGTATTGGGGCGAATCTTGCCCGCCCGGCGGAGTTCTTCTATAAAAACTTGATGATGGGTGTTCCCTTGCTGCATGAAGCCTGGGAGCAGGGAGTGGAAAAATTCGTAGCCATTGGTACAATCTGTGCCTATCCTAAATTTACCCCTATTCCGTTTAAAGAAGAGCATCTGTGGGATGGTTATCCGGAAGAGACCAATGCCCCCTACGGTTTGGCAAAAAAGATGCTTTTAGTTCAATCTCAGGCCTACCGGGAACAGTATGGTTTTAATTCTATATACCTCCTCCCAGTCAACCTTTACGGCCCCCGTGATAACTTTAATCTCGAGACATCCCATGTGATCCCGGCATTAATCAGGAAGATGATTGATGCAGAAGACCGTGGCGAGGATGAGGTTGTATTGTGGGGGGATGGATCCCCGACAAGGGAATTCTTCTACGCTGGAGATGCAGCACGAGGAATTGTGATGGCAGCAGAGCGGTATAACGGGAGTGAACCTGTAAATCTTGGTGCCGGAATGGAAATCAGCATCAAAGACCTGGCGCAGTTAATATCCGAATTATCCGGTTTTTCAGGCCGTATTGTGTGGGATACCAGTAAACCGAATGGTCAGCCCCGCAGAGCTCTGGATACAACAAGAGCAAAAGAATACTTCGGATTTGAGGCAGAAATGCATTTTGAAGAAGGTTTAAAACGAACCATTGACTGGTATCGGCAGCAATCAGAATAAGTTTAGGATAATTGATCATTATGATAATAGTTCAGATTCGGCGGAAGATATCCTAGGATTATCCACAACCTGAAGGGCGTTTTCCAGTTTTTTTCCACAGGGTTATCCACAGAGAAACCCATAAACCGGAATCGGCATAAGGCAGGAATGAATTACCGCGAAACGATCTAGATCAAGCACTAAATGGGAGACATCCTCAGCAACGTTATGGGAAATATTACTGTATTTTCAGCGCCGAAGCCATTTACTGACCCTCACATCGATCTGATTCAAAGGAATGCAATCCAGTCCTGGGTGCATTTGGGTGAACTTGTAGATGTTGTTCTAATAGGAAATGAAGAAGGAGTGAAGGATGTCGCTGCGGAGTACAATGTCAAGTTCATGCCGGATGTCGGCCGGAGTGCTTGGGGTACACCGCTGATTAGTTCCATATTTTCTTTGGCAAAAAAAGCCAGCGATTGCCCCTTGCTGGTTTATGTTAATGCAGATATTCTTTTCCCTCCTTCGTTTTTGAAAATTGTAAGGGGTGTTGCATCCAAAGCGGAAAAATTCTTAGGGGTTGGTTATCGCTGGGACGTAGAGATAACGGAACCGATTGATTTTTCCAGGAGATGGACGGATCAATTTTTCGAAAAATTAACGGCTCATGGGTACCGGAACCGATCGGTAACGATTGATTACTTTGTTTTTCCCAGATTGATCTATTCGGACGTTCCCGATTTCGCGGTGGGGCGGTCAGGTTGGGATAATTGGATGATATATCATGCCCGTGAAATGAATTGGCCGGTGATTGATCTGACTCCATCCCTTAAAGTTCTGCATCAAAAACATGACTACAGCCATTTACCTGACGGTAAACGCCATACCAGCCAGGAAGAGTCTCAAGTCAATGTGGAGTTAGGGGGAGGCAGGAAGAATATGTATACGTTAATGGAAGCAACTCATCAATATGAAAACGGAACCTTATCCAGAAGACAGGGTTCACTTCCCCGATTCTTACGTGGACTTGAACTGATTATTGCCAATCAAACGCAGAGCGGTTGTTGTTGGTGGCTGTCAAGGAGATTCCGAAAATTGTGGGTTTCAATAGAGAGCAATCAAATCAAAAAGAGGAAGATAATCCTGGCAGATCGGAATTTGAACGGCCTCTTTAGAGATTAATCTCCTCAGAAGTTGATTATTAACAATTATTCATAGGGAAGTTTCACGGGTAAGTTGATGGATTATATATTCGAAACCAGCGAAACAGCGTGCCCATTATGCGGGGAACATCACAAAAAACTCATAGATCGGCGGAATTTCCGCGGGGTTGATGTTTTCAATCAGATCTGTAGAAATTGCGGCCTGGTATACCAATCTCCGCGGTTATCTAATGAGTCGCTAGATAATTTTTACAAGGGAGCGTACCGGGCAATATACCAGGGTACTGATGAGATTTCTGATGAAGTGATTATTACACAGAAAAAAAGAGCACTTCACCTGGCAGATTTCATCAGCGCTGATTTGAAACCAGAAACAAAAGTCCTCGATATTGGCTGTTCTACAGGAGCCTTGCTATCTACCATTCAGGACAAAATTGGTTGTGATGTCATTGGTATCGAACCGGGAGATACCTATCGAGCGTTTGCCAAAGAGCAGGGGATCAGTGTTTATCCTGCTCTCGAGGAACTGGGAAAAAGCCAGGCAGAACCCTTTGACCTCATTATTATGGCCCATGTTTTAGAACACATCGCAGATCCTGTAATCTATCTATCCGGTCTGAAAAATCGATTTCTGAGACCGGATGGATTGCTATTAATTGAAGTTCCAAATCTGTACGCCCATGATTGTTTTGAGTTGGCTCACCTGGTATCCTTCAGTCGTAAAACTCTGGGGAATATCCTTAAAAAAGCTGGCTATCGCGTTATACGAACGAAGGTCCACGGAAAACCAAGATCAAAGATATTGCCTCTGTATATAGACGTGTTAGCTATGCCTTCCACCTCAATCATTGGGCAAGATCAGATCTCAAAAGAAGTTGGGGTCTGTTTTAAAAGGAAATCAGCTTTGTTTGTTAGAAAAATACTCCAGAAGTTATTTCCCAGTCTGGTCTGGGTCTCCGTTTTGGAGGAATAAATTACATGGCACGTTTAGGTATAAATCCAGCCCGGAAAAAGCAAAGCTTATATAAACCGCGTGAAGTCACGGTCGCGATGCTTGTTTATATCCCGAGCCTTGACGGATATTTCCAGCAGCGGTTAGAAATATTGAAAATTAGCATTCAGAGTTTGCTTATTAATACAAAAACACCATTTGATTTTCTGGTGCTTGATAATGGAAGCACGGATCATGTACGATCCTATCTGAAAGAGTTAAATGATCAAGGCAGGATAGATTATCTGGTTTTATCCTCAAGGAATTTAGGTGTGGAAGGGGGACTAAAAACATTAGCCAATACAGCGCCCGGCAAATATATTGCCTACACCAATGATGATGTGTATTATTATTCCGGCTGGCTGCAGGAGCATTTGAAGATCATGGAAGCTTTTCCTGAGGTGGGGATGGTAAGTGGTGCACCGGTAGGAGCTCAAACAACCCTTGCTGACCTCTCATTAATAAGTCTAATGGATCAAAATTTGCCAGAATTAACCGTATCCAAGACTGTTAGAAATCCTCAGTGGGAAGCAGATTGGGCGAAGAGCACTGGAAGGGATCTGGATGAGCATCAAGCATTTATCAGGGAAAACCCCCATACATTGCTGGAGTACAAAGGAGTAAACGCAGTTGGCTCAGCGACACATTATCAATTTGTAGCCCCAGTATCTGTGATTAAAAAAGCACTCCCTGACAATTGGAAGGGCAATTTAATGGGAGGAGTTGTTGAGTTGGATCGCGCAGTTGACGGAATGGGTTATTTGCGATTATCAACGCAGGAGAGATTCACACGTCATATCGGAAATACACTCGATGATGATCTTAAAAAGGCGGCCAAGGAACTGAGTATAATGGTTGGTATCTCCTGGAAAGAATCAGGGAGAACATCCTGGATTACCAAAATGCCCGGAGTACGGATGTTGTTAAGAAGAATCTATCATTGGCTGTTCCGGGTTTTGTATAATCTGGAGTAATTGAATGCTTAACAAAGTCGTTACGAGAATAAAAAAAGTTTTCCAGGTTCTATCTCTTGAGGATGAGACAAAACCGTTACAAGGGAAGATACCAAAAATCACTCCTGAGGAAATATTGGAAGTTAAAGACTTTTTTCCAATGCCTAAATTCTTTATATTTGGCCATGCTCGTTCAGGGACAACTCTCCTGGCAAGACTGATTCGTCTCCATCCGGATATTCATTGTAATTGGCAGGCTCATTTTTTTACTCGTAAACCAACCCTGTATTCTCTTATTGCAGATCAAGAAGTGAAGGGATGGTTGTCTGCCATGAGTAACCGTTGGAACAGGGGAGGAGATTTATCTGCTCTGGTTATGAGGGCATCCAGTGATTTTATAATGGAGCGTGAAGCCCGGCGTTTGGGGAAATCAGTTGTTGGTGATAAAAGCCCCAATAACCAGCTTAAAGGAAAATCTGTGTCACTGCTGCACGGGATCTACCCCGACGCTAAGCTAATTTTCATCGTCAGAGATGGCAGGGATACTGCTCTCTCCCACCGATTTCAAAGTTTTACCGATTTCCCAAATCAGCTTAAAAAGCGGGATCTCAAGATCAGGGAAGATTTTATTGAAGCCCCAGAATCATTTCTGAAGGAAAATCAGTCGATATTCTCTCCAGGACAGTTAATGATTGAAATGGAAAGGTGGGTGGAAAATCTTGAAGAAACGGACAGCTTGGCTGATGACCTGTTTGGATCTGCCTATCTACGATTGCGTTACGAAGATTTATTATCAGACCCTGTACACACACTTGAAAAGATTTGGTCCTTTCTGGGATTCCCGGAAATTGACCCCAAATTAAAAGAAGCTGTTTTGTCTGAGATGACCAGGAATCCGGATAAGGAATGGCAAAAAGAACAAGCAAACGAGATGACGATAAATATCCAGAAAGGGAAATCAGGATCCTGGAAGGATTTCTTTTCTGAGGGTGACCGGCTGTTGGCAAAACAAATAGCTGGAGAAACTTTGATCAAGTGGGGTTATGAGAAGGATCTGGAATAGTTATTTTATTCCAGGTGAAAGTGATAAAGATGAATAAGAGAAGGATATGAAGATATTAATTGCTGGATTCGGCTCCATAGGGCGCCGGCATTTTCAGAATTTGCTTTCCTTGGGTGAAAAAGATATCCTCTTTTATCGGTCCCGAAAAAGCACTCTCCCAGATGAAATCTTATCCGGTTTTCGTGTGGAAAAAGATCTGGAAAAAGCCCTGGCCCAAAAACCTGATGCGGTAGTTGTTTCAAACCCGACTGCATTGCATTTGGATGTCGCAATTCCAGCTGCCCACCAGGGCTGCCATATCCTGCTTGAAAAACCCATCTCCAATTCCATGGAAAGGATTGATGAGCTGAAAAATGCTGCGAAAGTATCGGGTTCCAGGATTCTTGTTGGTTTTCAGTTCCGCTACCATCCCGGTTTAATGCAGATTAAAAAGTGGATCCAGCAGGACAAAATCGGCAGCATATATTATGTCCGGACGCATTGGGGTGAATATTTACCGCATTGGCATCCATGGGAGGATTACCACGATAACTACAGTACCAAGAGGGATTTGGGGGGAGGAGTTTTACTGACTCTCTCCCATCCTATCGATTATCTACGTTGGATCTTTGGAGAGTTCGATTCGGTTTCAGCTAAGATGGGTGGGCAGAAAGCGCTGGGAATAGAAGTAGAAGAAATGGTTGAAACCACAGTGCGATTTCAGAATGGGATTTTGGGCGGAATGCATCTAAATTATCTCCAACGACCGCCGGAACATTTCCTGGAGATAATAGGCAGCGAGGGCAGGATCTCCTGGAATTACCTTTCCGGGGAGTTAAAGCTTTACCTGACAGAAGTTCAGACCTGGAAGTTTTATCCATTACCGGAGGATTTTTCCCGTAACGAATTGTTTTTAACGGAAATGAGGCATTTTCTTCAGGTTGCCGTCGGTAAAATATCACCCTTATGTTCACTTGATGATGGGATTAAAGTTCAAAAAATAATCACGGCAATTTATAAAGCAGCGGAGGACGGAACTTCTACCTCAATTCTATAGGTGAAGATTATTTTACCTCTGGAAGATTTTTTTCATGCGGCAAAGAGAGACAATATGAAAAAACTGAAACCGCGTATATTATTCAGAAACCTGCTGATTGAAATCACAATTTACAGCGCCTTGATCTTCGGATATTACCTGATGGTCCTTCGCTGGATGGGTGATTGGCTGATGTCCATATTTCAATCCAACCTGGTCCTATATGCTGTCACCGGATTGGGTTTGATAGTCGTTCAGGCAGCATTATTAGATATGGTGACTTCATTTTTAATGAAATACATAAAACTGGATCAATTCGGAATTAGGAGAGTCCTGGATGTATTTTCCGATCGCTGATGTCACAGTAAACCCTATCCTGCTCATAAGCGTAGGATTTTTAGTGGGTATTCTGGGCGGTTTTTTTGGTGTAGGTGGCGGGTTTTTAGCGGGTCCAATGATGTTTTGGACCGGTGTGCCCATGAATTTTGTCATCGGCACGGACTTGGCCCACATGACCGGGAAATCCATTGTCGCCGCCCGCAGACATCGTGCTCTGGGTCATGTGGATTTAAAATTGGGAATGTGTATGGTGCTAGGAACGATTGTGGGTGTTGAGATAGGAGCCCGGATCATTGAAGCGCTCCAGGTTACAGGAGCAATCGATATCACTATTGGAGTGACTTACATAGTAATTCTGGTTTGTATCAGTATCTTTACAGGCTGGGAAAGCATTCGGGCGATCCAAATGGTCAGGACAGATCAAATAGACGTTCAAGATGCTGTTGGTTTTAAAGGACTATCTAAGAAAATTCGGGCGGTAAATATTCCCCCCATAGTTTCATTTCCAGTCTCAGGAATCGAATCCATCTCAATCTGGATGGTTATTGGTGTAGGTTTCTTTACCGGAATACTGTCAGGGAGTCTGGGTGTGGGTGGAGGATTTATCAGGATGCCGATGCTGGTTTATGTGTTAGGGATCCCGACTCATATAGCAGTGGGAACAGACTTATTCGAAATAATATTCTCTTCCGGGTTTGGCACAGTTACTCATGCCTTAAAAGGAAATGTGGATATATTGATGGCTTTGGTTATGCAAACAGGAGCGGCAATAGGAGCCCAGATAGGGGCAACAGCAACCCGATTCTTTGCCGGCCCCCGCATTCGTTTGGCTTTTTCTTTCCTGCCTATAATAGGGGCTGCTTTGGTAGCTATCCGCCTGTTGGGCAGTGGAACGATGCATTAAGGAGGATTACAAGATCTTATGACGATATTGATCTATTTGGATAGTGAAAGGTATAACCCCCCGCCAGTGATGATGGGAAAAATCATTGCCCGGGCAACAAAGGCCGAGTTGATAGTGCTGGTGGTTATCCCAAAAGATGGACACCTGGAAAATGGAGAGGCTGTAGCCGAACAGGTAAAAATCGACCTAAACGGATTATCTCCCCGTGTATTCATTAAACAGGGCAGTCCTGGCGACATTATTAAGGAAGAATTACTGCAGGAGGATTATCAGCTGTTGATTACAAATGCTGATCGGATAAGCCGCTTTAATAAAGCGATTGACGTGGATCCAATGTTAATCAACCAATCTATCATCTCCCTTTTATTAACCCAGAATACAAGACCAAAATTGGATAAGATACTGTTATGTTCAGCTTGTAAAGAGGATGATTTTTCGTTAATCACCCAGGGGGCGGGATTTGCCCATGCCCTGGGCGCTTCAGTCACCTTGCTTCATGTTTTTCCCGGCGCAGTGCCGACTATGTATACAGGGTTGGACCAGATAGACGAAACAGTGGAAGAACTCCTGCAAACTGACACACCTTTCGCGCAGCATCTCAGGCACGCGGTGGAAATCCTGGAAGAAATGGAAATTGACTCGGAAGTGAAAATCCGCCGGGGAATTCCCCTTGAAGAAATTATCCGGGAGACTCAACTGGAAAACTATGATTTGGTAATAGTTGGATCTTCAAAGGTTCATGAAGGTCTTAAAGAAATGATTATGGGCAATCTCACTATAAAGATCATCAATAAGATAGAACTACCCGTCCTGATCATTGGGACCAGAGTGTTAGCTTGATATCTGCTGGAAATTAACAGGTATTTTATCATATGCAGTCGATTTTGGGAAAAAATACTAACTTTTCCGCAAGGGAGAGATCAGAAATAGAAAATTAATAGGAGAAGTATAGCGATATGAATACGAATGGAATAATTAAACCCTACGGTGAAGAGCTGGTCAATCTATTAGTCCAGGGTGAAGAAAAAGAAGCCTGGCTGGATAAAGCCAATCAATATCCCTCACACCAGCTGTCAGACCGCTCCCTGCATGATTTGGAGCTCCTTGCTGTTGGAGGATTTTCTCCCCTCAATTCCTTTATGGGTGAGAATGATTATCACCGTGTATTAACCGAAATGAGATTGGCAAATGGAAAACTGTTTCCCATCCCGATTACGCTAAAGATTGAGAAAGAAGAGCTTCCTGCCCGGGCAGAATGGATCACCCTGAGAGACTCCAGGAACTATATCATCGCTGTGATGCGGATTGAGGAAGTATACCGTTGGGATCCGGCCAGGGAAGCCCGGTTGGTACTGGGTTCGACTGATTACCGTCATCCGCTCGTATCTGAAATGGAGCAATGGGGTGATTTATGCATTTCGGGAGAATTAACGGTTATCAATTTACCAGTTTATTATGATTTTACCGATATCCGGATGACCCCGGTTGAAGTGCGTGAAATTCTTAAAAAGATTGGAAATGATGATGTTACAGCCTTCCAAACCCGCAATCCCATGCACCGGGTGCATGAAGACTTGACCAAACGGGCAATAGAAAGAGTCGGGGGAAGTTTGCTTATCCATCCTGTTGTCGGGATGACAAAACCCGGTGATGTCGATCACTTTACCCGTGTTCGTGTTTACAAAGCGCTGGTTGAAAATTATTACGATAAAAACACAGTGTTGAGCTTGCTGCCACTAGCCATGCGAATGGCCGGTCCCCGTGAAGCGGTCTGGCATGCAATCATCCGCCGAAATTATGGAGCCAACCACTTCATTGTGGGTAGGGACCATGCAGGTCCGGGAAAGGACAGCAACGGAAAACCTTTCTACGGTCCTTACGAAGCTCAAGAAATGATTAAGCAGTATCAAGATGAAACCGGAGTGACGCCAGTGATGTTTAATGAACTGGTTTACATTGAAAAAGATGATAAATATGTTGCCCGGGAAGAGGCGCCGGAGGATGCCAAGGCAATGTTTATTTCCGGAACCCAGGTCCGAGAGGAATATCTCAATAAAGGAAAAGAACTCCCTGGCTGGTTCACCCGCAAAGAAACTGCTGATATCCTGAGGGATTCTTATCCTCCTCTCCATAAACAGGGATTATGCCTCTGGTTTACGGGTTTAAGCGGGTCTGGAAAATCCACAATCGCCAACGCTCTTACTCCGATGCTGCTTGAACGCGGCAGAGCGGCAACAACCCTGGATGGAGATGTAGTCCGCACCCATTTGTCAAAAGGGCTGGGCTTCAGCAAGGAAGATCGGGATACCAATATTCTCCGGATTGGATTTGTGGCAGGAGAGATTGCCCGTCATACTGGAACAGTGATTTGCGCAGCAATTAGCCCCTACAGCAAAACGCGTAATGAGGCCAGAAAAATGGTCGGGGAAGACAAATTCATCGAGGTATTTGTCAATACACCCCTGGAAGTTTGTGAAGATAGAGATGTAAAGGGTCTTTATGCAAAAGCACGCAGCGGCGAGATTAAAGGATTTACCGGGATTGATGACCCTTATGAGGAACCAGTTAATCCTGAGATTGCCGTAACAACAGAGAAGAAGTCTCCCAAAGAGTGTGCCCAGGAGATTATTGATTACCTGGAAGACAGGGGATTTTTAAAACCTGATGGTTTTAAATCCAACTCAAATTAACAGAAAGGGAAGAACTCCTTGACCCTTGCTGGTTCAGTTGGCGGGGGAAGAGTGGTTGCAGCTGTAGAAATAATGGAGATGCCATGAAAGAGGTCCTAAAATTATTTGACCTTACCAACCGGGTTGCTATTGTCACGGGAGGGGCTGGATTCCTGGGGCAGCAATTTTCAGAAGCTCTGGCTGAGGCTGGTGCAAACGTGGTTGTGGCTGATATTGATCAGGCTGCAGCTGCTGATTGTGCGGAGGAACTTAGTAAAAAACACAATTTCGCTTTAGGAGTAGGTTTGGATGTGACTGACACATCCTCTGTTCAGAACTTGATGGATCTGACGCTGGAAAAGTTTGGACAACTGGACATCCTGGTCAATTCAGCGGCGTTGGATCCGAAGTTCGACAGCCAGAATCAATCCAAGCATGTGACTTCTTTTGAGGATTTTCCGCTCCAGGCCTGGAAGCAAGCTCTGGATGTCAACCTGACCGGCATGTTTCTGACTTGCCAATATGCTGCCAGGGAGATGAAAAAAACCGGGAAAGGATCCCTGATCAACATCTGTTCCACATACGGCATATCCGGACCGGACCAGCGTTTATATGAATCCCTGGGAGAACCCCGGCAGTATAAACCGGTGTATTACTCAGTTAGTAAAGCTGGAGTATTGGGCTTATCAAAGTATATTGCTACTTATTATGAAGGAACAGAAATACGCTGTAATGCTCTCACCCCTGGTGGGGTGGAACGCAGGCACTCCCAGGCTTTCAAGGATGCCTATGGCAGCAGAACAGTGTTAGGCCGTATGGCTTATCCCCATGAAATGAAAGGGGCAGTGGTATTTTTAGCTTCAGAGGCCTCTAGTTACATGACTGGAACGAACCTGGTGGTAGATGGAGGATGGACGGCATGGTAGAAGTTCTAGTGCTTATTCCTGCTCGGGGAGGATCCAAGGGACTGCCCCGGAAAAACATTAAATTATTGGGTGGGTATCCGCTAATCAGCTTCAGCATAGCTGCAGCGCTTAATGCTAAGTTGGTCAACAGGACAGTCGTGACAACGGATGATATAGAAATTGGCAACCTGGCAAGGGATTATGGAGCTGAAGTTCCATTTCTCAGGCCGGCTGAGTT
>CAZHHT010000068.1:0-16166 GCA_964532455.1 uncultured Anaerolineales bacterium | reverse complement strand
CACGCCGGGATCTGTGCGGGGGGAGGGCGGGCAACTGCCCTCTCTACCGCGACGTATGTAGGACTACTCAATAAGTATTATGAGAATACCAACAAATTTAGATAAGTGCATCGTATGTATGGAAGAACCAGTTGGAGATTGGGAACATATTCTCCCTGATTCAATCGGAGGACGGTTACAAGCAAAGATTGTCTGTGACAAATGCAACCATAAATGATTAGGCTCTAAACTTGTGAGTCAGCTTAAAACCGACCCAAGAATTCGATTGGCACTAGAAAATTTTAAAACTGATTATCCCACTTTATACAGAAAATTTTTTCACCGCGCTAAATTTGTCGGTAAAGGGGAAGACGGATCAAAAATCTATGCAATTGAAAAGGAACCCGGGCTAAAAATTATTTCATCACCAAGTATTGATGGAGTAACTAATCATTATACACAAGAAGCCAAAAATATTTTGCGCCGGATGATTGATAAGCATGGTTTAGATAAGGAAAATATCGATCTTTGGGTTGAAAAATTCTCTTCTATTACAGCAGATGATCCGATACTTAGATTCGAGTTCATTACGTGATTATTTAGATACACTCATCGTAAAATTAGAGAGTGCCATATTTATGTTCGATAACTTATTTGGAGAACGAGCTTAATCCAATTCGCCTTACCACGAAAAAACGGACGCCAAGGTTCAAGCCGCTTATCTCTTCTATAAATTCATAATTACTAAATTGTAGCTGCGCTGGAATAGAGCCGTTATCCGCCAGGTCGCAGGTTTGAATCCTACCGGGCCCATCCGCAAGATATTCCTCAGCGATTGAGTGTTAATAGGGGAGGGGAGACGCCAGATTTAAAGGCGTTTTGCAGATTTGAACGAAAACAAGGCAAGTGTAGAGAAAATAACGTAAGCGGACCTAGTCAGAACGGCACAAAGTCACTGATAGTAGCAAGATTCAATTCGATATTGAGATAATCCTGAGTGGTTTCTATGCTAGCGTGCCCCACCGTCACGCTGGTTTACTCGATAGACACAACGGACAGCCAGCCCCACTTCGAATAAATCCAGTGCAGGTCGCATGGCTGCAAGTCAGATTCCCCAATGATTTCCTCAGGCATTTTTATAGCGGGAACATAGCGAGTTGATTGCAAATACTTCAATCGGGATGATCGGCCTCATGTTTAAACTGATCATTTGTGAGAGAACTGTGGAAAAATGGGGTCGGCAGAGCCTAATATATGTTTGGATCACCAAGACAGATAAAGGGAGTATATAATTCAAGCATGATTACGAAGACCGACTTTCTACAATTCCTCGACACGCCAATGCATTTATGGGCTTCAAAGCATGGTCAAATTGAGAAAGCACCGTCGCTTTTCGACCAGCATCTTATGAAGCAGGGGAAAGAGATAGAAGGGCTGGCGCGGGAATTCATTCAAGAGCATTTACTTCGGGGAACCAATACCGAGATAACACACGAAAAAACATTTATCGACGGTAACTTCCAAGCACGGATTGATACTTTGGTTCGTTATCCTGCAGAAGAAGTGGTGGATATATATGAAATCAAAAGCTCCTCATCTGTCAAAAAAGAAGATAAATTCGACGCCGCATTCCAGCTAGTAGTGTGTGAAGCAAGCGAAACGGTCCGGGATGTTTATATCGTACATTTAAATAAGGAATACGTACGCCAGGGAGAGCTAGAGCTGGGGAAATTATTTGTGGCTGAGAACGTGAACGAATATATTGAAGCACTCAGGGAAGAAGTTTTGGTAAACAGAGAGGATGCCTGGCGGGTTGCGACACTGGATTCCAAAGCTGATATTCAAACCTGTGTAAAGCCTAAAACTTGTCCCTGTCCGGCACTATGTCATGGAGAGCTGCCCGAGTATTCCATATATGATATTCCCAGGCTGCACCGCAATAAGGCACGAGAGTTAAAGGCAGACGGTATTTTAGCTATTGGTGACTTGCCGCCCGGGTACCCTCTTTCCGATCTTCAAGCCAAACATGTAAGGACGATCAAGAGCGGGGAGTCGCTTATCAGCCCTCCAGCCATAAGAGAGGAGCTATCGAAGCTGGAATACCCATTGAATTTCTTGGATTACGAAACCTATAATCCGGGAATACCGTTCTTCGATGGATACAAACCATACCAACATATCGTTTTTCAATACTCGTTACACATTTTCAAGGACTCTGAAGCCGAGCCGGAGCATTACGAACTGCTCCTTACAGACGAGGGTGATCCAGGAATAAACCTGGCAGAGCAACTTTCAAAACACATTACTGATGCCGGGTCTGTTATCGTTTGGTTTAAACCTTTTGAAACGGGAAGAAACAAGGATCTGGCGGAACGGTACCCGGAGTATCGAGATTTATTATTGAATATTAACTCCCGCATTTATGATCTAATGGAGATATTCAGCAAGGGCTTATACGTTCACCCGGATTTTCGGGGCAGCTCTTCCATCAAAAACGTCTTACCGGTTCTTGTGCCCGAATTTGATCAAAACTACGCTGAATTGCCCATTTCCAATGGGGAAGAGGCGATGTTGGCCTGGGCAGACATTATGTCGGGTAATATCCCCGGGGAGCAGGTACCCAAAATAAGACAAAATTTACTGGCCTATTGTGAGTTAGACACCTGGGCCATGGTTGAGATTTGGGAAGTACTTAATGAGAAAAGATCGTAGACTATATAGACACTTTCTCGAAAGCGCCATATGTCAGAGGTGTTCTTGGAGAACCAACCCGAGAGAAGACAAAAATGTATGCAGGCGGAAAATGAAAAGATGTTATATTGCTCTCGGCCACGCTGGAACAATTATAGGTGAATGGAAATCATTCCGGATTATTTAACAAGGTGTGTGATATGGTTCTGCATTACGCCAAAGGCGTAACGTTGGGCACCACGAGCGAGACTCCAAGCAAGTATCCCGCATAAATAGAATGTTATTCAATTTGGAGGAAGAATATGGACCACTATAAAAACCTAGGTGGAAACTCTGGAGTTATTACCTATGAAATTGGACCGGATTATATCAGGGTACAGTTTTCTGATGGTTCTTTGTATCTATACAACAATGAAATCACTGGCTCCCAAAACATCGATCATATGAAAAGTTTGGCTAGCAGAGGATATGGATTAAACTCTTTCATCAAAAAAACTGTTCGTAAGGCATATGCAAGGAAAGAGCGATAAAAGCCCATAATCATATCCGGCCATGTTTTAGAACATGAATTTAGCAATATTTAACCATGGGGCTACTATCTTGTCTGTCGTTAAACATAATTTTGTTTAAATTCACAATGATATTAGATCCACGAGCTAATATCCTATATTCCGTTTCCAGGAGTTTTTGTTATGAAATTCATGCATATCGCCGACATACACCTTGGATACCAGCAGTACGGCTTAAAAGAACGATTCAATGATTTCAGCAAGACGTTTCTACACTTGGCAGACAAAGCAGTGGGCGAAAATGTAGATTTTGTCCTTCTTGCTGGAGATCTATTTCACCAGCGCAAAGTGGAACCGCTTTCTATGCGTGTTGCTATGGCCGGGCTAGAAAAATTAAAAAAGGCAGAAATACCGGTTCTGGCCGTAGAGGGGAATCACGAAAAACCTTTTTATCAAGATCAACTATCCTGGATGGATTTCCTGGATGTTACGGGTTATCTGCGGTTGCTGAATCCCCGTTTTAAGGGCGGTGAAGCAAAACTTGATCCACATGGAGATCAAGGTGGGGCATATGTTGATCTTCCTGGCGGTGTCCGGATTTATGGAATGAAGTACTACGGGGCCTCTACTAGTAAAGCTATCGCCAGTTTTTCAGAGAGCCTGGCTGCTCTTGATCACAGCAAAGTAAAGTATGCCATCCTGATGCTGCACGCGGGCCTCGAGGGACAGTTGGCTCACTCTGGACGGCTGAAGAACAATGACCTGGCTCCGCTGCGAAAGAAGATCGATTATATAGCTCTAGGGCATATCCACAAGCCGTACGAGGTAGATGACTGGATTTATAACCCTGGTTCTCCAGAAACCTGCAGCATGGAAGAAGTCACCTGGCCTGAGCGCGGGTACTACCTTGTTGAAATTACACCAGACGCAGAAAAGAAACACCGGGCAAAACTTCATGCTGCCGAAAGAAGACCCTTCCATCGTTTCAGGTTGGATGTGGATGCCATGAAAACTCCTAACGACATATATGATGCAGTAGGGGAACTGATTGTAAAAAAAAGAGAAGTTCTCGATCCCAAGAAAAAACCGGTTGTAGAGTTGACTCTGGGAGGAATAATACCGTTCAACCGCTACGAATTAGACCTTGAATTCATCAAAAGCTTATTGGAGAAAGCCTGGTCTCCACTGACCGCCCGGGTCAGGAGCAAGATAACACCGGCGGATTTTGAAATCACGGTCGATAGGGAGAGCAGCCGGTCAGAGCTGGAACGTGAAGTGATTCGCGAACTGCTGGAAAGAGACAATCGCTACCGGGAAAAAGCAGAAGAGTGGGTGACTGGAGCCGTAGAATTGAAGGGACTGGTCCAGGAAGGGAATGCCCCCGGGGTAATTGTGGAACACCTTGTCCAACTGCAGCAGGAACTTGCTGGGGAGGAAAACTAAAATGAAGATCATGCAAATAGATCTGGAGAATTTTAAGAGCTACGAAGATGCCAGCGTTTCCTTTGCGCCTGGGACCAACGCCATCTGCGGCAAGAATGGAGCAGGCAAGAGCAGCCTTCTTGAGGCCATTGGGTTTGCCGTTTTTGGATATGCTCCCTACAAGCATGAACAGCTGGTTCGAGAAGGAGAGAAAACGGCTACAGTAACCGTGCACGTGGAGGGGAATGACGGCCGAATATATGAGATGGTCCGGAAGTGTGGAAGTTCCAACCAGTATTATATTTTTGATCCTGAATTGGACGAAAAACTTGTTTCCGGTGTAAAAGACACCGCAGCCTGGCTGCAGGAGTTTTTTGGTCTTGAGCCCGGAGACGACCTTTCTGCGCTTTTTGAAGATGCCGTTGGTGTTCAGCAGGGCAGGCTTACTGGAATATTTCTAGAACCAGCAAGTGCCCGTAAAAACACATTTAATCCCTTGCTTGGCGTGGATGAGTACGAAACAGTCTGGTCTAAATTATTGGAGCCCAAAAAGTATCTTGAGGATCTTATTCAGGACAATGAGACTCTTATCGCCGGTTATGAAGGAGAGCTCAAGAGGCTTCCAGATTTAGTTGATCAAAACCAAAAGCTCGGAAAAGAAATTGATCAAGAGGAAAAGGCTAAAGAGAAGGTTGAGAAAGAGCTGGAGGGGGTTGAAAAGAACAAAGGTTTTTTGGAAGTTACCAAATCTAAGATAGGCGAATTGAAGGACCAGGTTACTAAAGCTCAAACCGAAGCTGATAAGGAAGCATTAAATTTGAAAGGGGCCCAAAAAGCTGTTGAGGATGCACAAAAAGCCCAGAAAATAGTCAAAGAAACCATTGCTGCACATGATGATTACCTATTGAATCAGAAGAAAATAATGGGCTTGGAAGAAAAACGAGGAGCCCGTGATGAGTTTAAAGATAACCTCGGTCGGTACAAAACAGATCTGGCAGTCAAAGAAGAACGAACTACTCGAAAAGCCCAGGAAT
The DNA here is from genome assembly GCA_964532455.1 of uncultured Anaerolineales bacterium. Lineage (GTDB taxonomy): Bacteria > Chloroflexota > Anaerolineae > Anaerolineales > UBA11858 > B10-G9. The sequence continues at coordinate 10,531 of CAZHHT010000068.1, read as the reverse complement.
TAGCTGAGATCGTAAAAACAGAAGAGCAATTAATAGAACTTGAACCAAAAGTAAAGCTGCAAGAAACTCTTATGAGCCAACGAATGTCTTTGTTCGAAGATATTTCTGCGATGACCCAAACCAAAGCAGATCTGGAGAAAACGCAGGAAGAAATTGAGGAATTAGAGCCAAAGTTAGACAGCATTCAGAACGGACTAAAGAATAAGGAGAAAGAAGAGAAAAAGCTCACTACTTTGAACGAAGAGCAGGAAAAGTTGAGTGACGAGCGCGATGTACTCACGGAAGAAATAGCCAAGAATAACGCTGCTCTACAGCAGGTAAAACTCAAGACCAAGGCACTAGAAGAAGAATCTGCCAAATGCCCTGTTTGTGAGGAACCCCTAACAGCAGAGCACCGGGAGGAGCTATTGGCAAAATACAATCAACAAACAAGCGAGCTTGAGGCAGCTCTCAAGCGTTTTGTTGATAATAAATCCGAGACGACAGACAACATCACCCAATACGAAGCAAAGATAAACGAAGTGGAAAAACTCTTAAAAACACTTCCCCGCCAGGTGGAAGCTGACGAACTGGTTGAGCAAATTAATAAAAAGCAAGCAGGCGTTAAGGAAATGCAGGCAGCAATTAGTACTCTGGTAAAGGTTAAGGTTAATTATGAACAACTAGGCTCCCAATTACTTGAGCTAGATAACCCCACAGAAACCCACGGGGTGCTTTCAGCGATTACAGTAAACAAACCGGAAGTGGAGCAGGATTTGAAAGAAGCAACCTCGGAAATTGAAGACTCGGAGAAAGCGATCAAGGCAATCGAAGGGGAATTGGAGATTTATCGGGGGCTGGATGAAGAACTGGCGGCCGCGAGAGACAAGCTGCAAGAGCATGAAGTTGACCACCAGCGCTACCTGGAACATAACCTTTTAGCAGAGACGTTATCAGAAAGGGAAGAGCAAGCTGAGCAATTGGAAAATGATCTAAAAAAACTCAACGAAGAGTTTGAAAATCAAAGGAAAGAGGCTGAGAAGATCAGTGAGGAATATGACCCCGAAGAATATAAAGAGCTGGTCAAGCGTTACAATAAGCTGCAAGGTGAGGTAGCCACGCTAAATGAGCGCTTACTCCAGCTAAATAATAAGCGAGCTGATGCAGAAGATGAGCTTGCTGAACTCCACCAAATACAGGAAGACCTGCATGGTGCAAAAAACAAAAAGAAAGCACTAGAAACTAACCTCGACCTACTGTCTTTTCTGCGAAGGGTAATCAGGGAGGCTGGCCCCGAGATCACCAAACGGTTAGTGGATTTGATTTCACTGGAAGCAGAACGCTTTTATGGGGACATGATGCAGAATTACAGCTCCCGCTTGAAATGGACGGAAGACTATGATATTCAGCTCATAACAGAAGGGCGAGTTCGCCACTTCCCACAACTATCGGGCGGAGAAGGAATGTCAGCTGCTTTAGCCGTTCGTCTTGCGCTACTCCGGGAAATGTCTGCAATTGACGTGGCTTTCTTTGACGAACCGACAGCGAACTTGGATAATCAGCGCCGCGAAAATTTGTCAGAACAAATTATGAATGTGAAGGGATTCTCTCAAATTTTTATTATTAGCCACGACGACACTTTTGAAAAAGACACCGACCACATTATCAGGGTGGTCAAGGAAAATAATACCAGCCGCATGGAGGCGTGATGCTACATAGAGAGAAAGCAATCGCCGCTTTGGAAAAGAAAGCAGATCAATTTAAGGACTATGAGCTCCGAAAGACGGAAATCTATGAGGCTTATCGGTTAGAACTTGATGAGCTGGGCCAACTAGACCAGGCTGAGCTTGACTTGAGGCTGGATGGACTTGATTGGCCTGGTGCACGCCCCACAATTGAGCAGGATCAATATACCCATGTGGTAGTCCCATTCGAGCAAGACTGGAATTCCCACCAACAAGCTCGATCATGGGCAAAAAAGGTTCTAGAAAGGGTTTCTACAATTGCGGTGGATGGTTCACAAATTACATCCAGTAAAACAATCTCCGTTCCAGTTGGAGCTGTTCAGGTTGGATGGTTTATAAACCCACACAGTAAAGAAGGCGCCTACACCAAAGATATTTCATTTGAAGTTTTTTCTCCAGATGAACTGAACGAGGTAGAAGGTGATAGTGTTTTTCCTGATTGGCGGATCAATATGGAACGTTTCAAAGGGGAATGCATACAGGCTGCGGCCTTGATGGAAAAATTCAGCAAAGAGAAAAACACCCCCATCTGCTTCTTTGATGGGTCACTGATCGTTTCTTTTGTCCAACACATGAAACCTTCCCACCAGCGGATGTATGTCCAGGCAATTCTTGATTTGCTGGAAACATCCAGAAAATTTAAGGTGCCATTGGTGGGGTATGTAGATACCAGTTACGCTAAAGATTTGGCTTCAATGATGGATTTGAGCAAAGGCAGAAAACCTCAAAATGAAATCAGCGATGGGGCAATACTGGATTTAAAAATGGTTTGGGGAGATCGCTCAATTTCCTATGTTTGTGCCCGGGACGACAAAGTTTTACCCACTGATGGAAATAAGTATTACCAGCACTTGATTATTGTCTACTTAAAAACTACGTCTGATCGCCACCCGGTGCGTTTGGAATTGCCGCGGTGGGTTTTAGATGAAGGCTTATTGGAATACGTACTGGATATCGTTCGGGCAGAATGTGTGGTTGGTAACGGATATCCCTATGGGCTTGAGACCGCGGACGCTGTTGCCGTGCTCACACACCAGGACCAGGATCGATTTTATCGATTGGTTCAAGAGTTTGCCCAGAAAGAAAAAATCCCCCTTCGTTTCTCAAGAAAAGCAGTGAGCAAAAGGGGGAGAAGAGCATGAGCTCCAAGCCAGAGAAGAAACCCTTAAATGAGAATGAGCTCCAATCTAGTAAAAATCCTGTTGACCGGAAAAACCGCTGCCTGGTCATAAACAAAAGGACACAATAATGATCGGAAAAATAGTTAACTCTAATTCTCATACCGACTATATTTGCCAGGTGTACGGCTCTGGTGAAATTGATAATCCTCCTGTTCCTGCAGACTACGGTTTTGGAACATTTGTGCTCATGCCGATATCTGAAGAGGCAGGAATTGTGGGAGTTGTTTACGACACAAAACTATATAATCCTGATTTTGGCAACCTGGGCCCCAGGTTATCATCTGAACCAGATTTGGAAATATTCTCTCCGGATTATCTAGCAGAGAAAATGACACTGGTGGGAATAAAGACGTTAGGCATACTCAATAGCAATGGTGCCGCAGAACAAGGGATACCGGCGTTGTCAGTTCCCGGCGATTCCGGGGTTACAAAAATGACGCAAGGGGAAGTTAAATCCTTCCATTTGAATAACCAGAAACTACTACAGATCGAGTATGCTCCAATCCTACTCGATCAAGCTAGCCCTCATGCCAGACATCTCCTTTTATGTATTATTGATAATCTGAGAATAATATTCCCTGAGCATGAGAAAAAATTATCAGTTCTGCATCAAGAATGGTCCTGGCAGGCGAGGATAAAACCCGTAGGAGGTCTGGCATGACAAACAATAAACCACTTGGAACTACCAAAGGCCCAGGAGAGAGTCATCATGAATATCTCTTTATCACACCAGATCTTGGGGGCAGGGCGAAAATAGGAGAATTTGTTTATTACGAGATAGAGATAGAAACTGGCGATGCCAGAGTTTTGGGGCGAATCTCCGGACGCCAGCCGGTCAGGCTTCTTCCAGACGGATTTCTAGCAGATCCAGAGGTTTCTCCGGGGGAGATCGCTTCCCTTGTCGGATATCACAGTGACGGACACGAATTGTTTGAAGTAGCTGTGACCGTCTTAGGATATTACAGTGCCGACATGGGAGATTTTATTAATCCCCGGGTTCCCCCAAGAATTGGAAAACCAATTTATGTTGCCGACCCAGCTATGCTAACTGGGGTTCTCAGTAAGGTGAAGATAGGTGAGACAGGTGCCGCGCATATAGGGTCACTATTAAGCCGTCCTGCAGGAGAGGTTCCTGTCGCAATTGATCTGAGAGCTGCACTCAGCACACACTTGGCCGTGATAGCCAGTACCGGGTCAGGAAAGAGTTATTTAGCAGGTGTTTTGACAGAAGAGCTAATGTCTCCTAAAAACAGAGCCGCAATGATGATCGTGGATCCTCACGGGGAATACGCTTCCTTGACCGAGCTTCAGGCAATGAAAGAATTTGAGGACGAAGACGGATATAGACCCGTTGTGAAGGTTATTCGGCCTGAAAATGTCAAGGTGATGATTTCGACTCTGACCCTTGGGGATTTGCGCTATTTACTGCCAAATTTATCTGAACGCATGCATTATCTTCTTGGAAAAGCCTTTGGCCTGGTGCAGCGAGAATTTGGAAAAAACTGGACACTCGCTCAATTTCTCGTTGCGGTTAGGAAAGCCGAACAAGAGATAAGTGGGAAAGAGGATGGCGAAGAAGAGGACGGTTATGGTACTGCAGGCGCATTAATCTGGCGCTTGAATTCCCGATTACAGGGCTCGCGCATATTTAATGATCTCGAAAGCCTACCCCTTACGAAGCTGTTCCAGCCTGGGCAATGCACCGTGCTTCAACTGAATGAGATCGACCAACGAGAACAACAAGTTATAGTAGCAACTTTGTTGCGCCGATTGTTTCAAGCCCGTATGGAGACAGAAAAAGGAACGGCAAATGAAACAGACGATAATTATGTTCCATACCCTGTGTTTGTCTTAATTGAGGAAGCGCATCGATTTGCACCGGCTTCTGCTGACCTAGTCAGTTCCCAGGTACTGAAAACGATTCTCTCTGAGGGCCGCAAGTTTGGCGTTGGTGTAGGATTGATCAGCCAGAGACCAGGGAAGTTGGATGCCGATGTGCTTTCGCAATGCATGACCCAGTTTCTACTACGCATTGTTAACCCGGTTGATCAAAATAGAATTGCCGAGGGGGTCGAGAGTGTAGGTAGAGACTTATTAAAGGAACTTCCAGCTTTATCAAAGGGGCAAGCAGTGATAGCTGGCGCCGCGGTAAATACGCCTGTGTTATGCAGAATCCGACAGCGATTAACCTCACATGGGGCAGAAGACGTGGATGCTCCATCCTTATGGATCAAATGGTCGAAAAGCGGGAAAAAGGAGAAGATAGGACGGGATCAGGCGATGCCGCATGAAGGAAGGGCGGGGGCTAAGGACGATTTATTTAAAACTTAACAGAAAAATAGCAGCAAACTTTGGAGATTAATGGTTGTCCTTTGTCAAGCGGATACATTGCTTTCTCAGCTCCGCTGTCCGACCAAAATTACTCTCGCTTCGTATCTAGCCGGAAGAGATATATTCTTATCATCTGGATCAAGCTCAACAAGCTGATGAGGATAATCCAGACATGTCTGAGAAAAACCATACAAGTTGTCCTTCTTGTGGGTGCAGGATGCAGCTGCAGGGAACCATTCCCAGAAACGGACGCAGCCCGCCATGAAATCTTTTTCTGCCTTGCGTCTCATCTCTCCGTCTGGCATTGGAAAATTTCTGGCCAGCTTATTTGTTCCTGCATTATGGGGGATTAGATACTCTTGCGGGAGTGATTCCTTGCCTTCTACAGGGGTCGGTCTTTTCACTCCTACTGTTATTCTCTTGCAAAAACATCTCCTTATTGGGTACACTACAGGTATTGAGCAGCTGAGAGACCTGCAAGCAAATTCCAACAGAAACCTTTCTCGGTTTTGTTCAACATTGATTATGTGGTGGCTTCGCGCCACATCAATACTTAACTGTTATTAGAACCAAAGTCGAATAATTACTTTTCCATTATCCGGCATTTGACAGATTATAAATGTTCTTGGATTCAAATTACAAGTGCAACATCACTTAGTTCGAAAAACACCATTTAGGGGTTATTGCACATCCCCTCAAAAAGGTTCAATCCAGATCCTCGTAAATAGCGACTGACCCTTGGGTTAGCTCCCGAACTACCGGCTCAAGATCAATGGGCGCAGGTGGAGGCAGCCCGCGATTCATGGTATATCTTGTCTCGCGAATACCGTACAACTCTTTTCGTAGATTATTAGGCTGCTGAACATATAGAAGAAAAATAATATTGACTAAAAAAGGAGACCCTTAGGGAGCCCTCGCTAGATTATTATGACTTAAATACATCCAAATGTAAATCATTCTGATAAGGTGATGAGAAGAGATTTCTGCTCCCATCATTTGTATTGCTTTTAATCCCACTATTAGTTTCTTTGTCTTCTTGATCGGTTTTACTTCGAGGCATAGTTGCGGGCAGGTTTCAATTAATCGGCTTCAAGGAGGGATTCATGTTGCTAAGAGCTAATTGACAACCATAGGGCGGGTATATGATATCTAAAAACAATAGATGGGTACTGTCGTTTATGTTGTTGGTGATGTTAATATCATGCACACAAACTAATCAAAATACGCCAGAACCGGTGGAAAAAACATGATGAGGAAAATGAAATCATTTAATACGGCGTATTGAGCCGTAAGGGAATTGCTATATGGTGAAGTAAAATGAGAGAGAATTCTAAAAGACAGACCAAAGGATGTGGTTGTGTCTGCCTTAAATCTAGTTTCGTTTGCCAACGAGGGTTCAACAGCAATTTCAATTCCATAGAGCGGACCAATCCTTAATGACGGGAGAAAAATATGAGCATTGACCATGCTATTCATATCCACCAAATCATTGTGCATGGAGTAGATCACCTTCTAGAGGAACCTGAGTTATTTGACAGCGAGGCAGTTCTTGTAGACGAAGCAGAATCCTTTTTACTGAAACATATTCTTGATAGCAGGAGACATAAGCATACTCGAGACGCGGCATTCAGAGAAATTGTTGAAGGGGCAAAGAATTTTCCTGAAATGTGTTATTCATTGTTGGCGGATCCGAGCAAATTCGTTCAGAAATCAAAGATGATAGCCACTCACCTTTTTGAAGTAATGCGCGGCAACCAAACAATATCTAAAGGCGATCTGGTGCTGTGTACTTATTCTATGCCAGATTTAAAGAGTCCTCTTCAGTTAGCCATCCTTAAAATGGATCCTCAAGATGGTTATGTTAGCGAACGACACAAATTGCCTAATGGAACTATTCAAGTAAGAATTCGCAAGGTGGCTGAGGTCTTACCTTCTACAAGTTTGCAAAAATGTGCTTTTATTATCCCGCCCGAGATACAGAAGGGTGGGATCAATCTGCGTGTACTTGATCAGCAAGCTGTTGGATATGGTCACAAAAGGGTGGTCGCTTCATTCTTTTTAAGACAATTTTTACAGTGTAGAGTAGATATTGATTCGAAAGTCAAAACCGAGACCTTCTTTTATCGAACCAGGGTATTTGCAAAGGGAAAATTAGATTCAGGAATTTGGGATCTGCCCTTATACAATCGTTTTGAAAGGTACATGAGGACAGCTATCCAGTCAGAACAGATTGATGTGCTCAATTTTGCAGAAGGGTCCATGCCATCATCGAAAGATAAAAACGAATATCTTGAGTTCATGACAGTGGACGAAGAGGGCCTAACAGAGTTGACATTTAAGCCTGATGAAGAAACAAAAAATAAACTAGGCAAGTACCAATTCTTCCGCGGTGATAACAATATGGAATTAAAAATACCAACAGAGGACGTGGTCGATAAACTGAAAACAGATTATGATAGGGTCCAAAACATATGGAAAATAACGATTCGGACACAGGAATGGACTCCTCTAGAAAAACGACGTTAGAGGGAATTCACTCAAGAGCAGAGAGCCTTCTAAAATTCTCCAATAAACTTGGAATTGAAGAAGAAAAAGTAATCAGCTCAGAAACAAAGGATCGTCTTCAAATTCAAATGAACTTGAAGGCCGAATTGTTTCAAGAGATAACAAGCGACGATTTGGAAGGGCTGATAACAGAGTTCCGAGAAGGGATAAGTCTGGTCGTTGGTGACGACTTGGTGCCTTTTATCAACGTATCAAGGGGCGTTTCTGAAGATGATATAAAAAACGGATTAATCCGACTGTCGAAACTTAAAGAGGAGATTGAATTCAAACTTATTATAGATAAGCAAAGAATAATTAATAGACTATCCATGGATACCGAAAGGCACAATTGTATATATTTCTTCTTCGTAGAAAACCTTGTCCGGTTTTTGGAATCACCATTGACTGAAGTAGATGGCGAGTTGTTTGCGGCGCAAGCCATGCCAACATTGGTTATCTTGGCAGAAAAAAGTGTAAAGTATCGGGGAGAACTACTTTCTATTTTTAGTGAAGGATTTGTGCAGAAAGAGAGCGCCTTAATTGATATTTCCGATGACACAAAACTGCTTTTAGAATCATGCTACAACTCGATGGATCTGCCTCCAAGATGGGCTAGCTTCCATATAAATAATATAACACCCGCGCATTTTTTGGGTGAACACCTTTTGGATTTGAGCGAGCCATTAAGGAATGCTCTAGCAAATCTAATGGTGCATGCAACAATTTTATATACAGCAAACCACTCCACATCCTACCAAGAAGAAGGATCTATAATCTTCGAATCAACCTTCGCCAGCACTGATGAAACAAAGAAAATAAGATTAACTAAAGGAATCGTCAGCGAAGAAGCTATAAATATTTTAAAGGAAACAATATTTTGGCCGTTTCGAGGAAAAAGCCGAGACAGGCTGACTATATTCCAGAATGTTGTTACGCGAGAATTACATGGAGAATCGCCCCAAGCTAATTATAAGCTCTTCGTTGATAATATTGGAGCGATTATTTCAAGCGCAAAATGGAATCATCGGGCATATCTGTCAGACAGAATCAACGATCATTTTATCCAAGTGCAGAATATAGTAAAGCTGGTTTCAAATTCATCACGTCTTATATCTGATTATCTGGACAATACAACTAAAGGCTTCATTGAATCAATACTATCCTCATTAGCTGTTGTAGTTGGAACAATGATCGCATCATTGGTGAAGGCTGATATTTCAGCCTCTGTGTTTAGATTTGGAATGTGGGTTTATGGCTTATACCTGTCATTTGTTTTGTTCTTCAGAATGATTCCAATCTTATTATCCTTTGTGCTCACGGTCAAAGAGACTGAGGATCAGCTTGATAGATACAGAAATGCACTAGGCAGAGAAAGGGTTGACGAATTCACAACGCCATTAAAGAAGAGGAAGATTATTTTTGTGGGGGCCTATTTTATTGTATATGTTGTGTATTTGATGTTAACGTACCTTGTGTTTTGGATGGGAAAAAATATATCATATACACTCATTCCATAATACAATCGCGTTGCCTTGCTGAGACAGAAATCAATAAGGAACGAAATCACTGATCGTTATTTCTAGATCTAATTCTATATTTAGATAATCCTGTGTGGTTTCAATACTGGCGTGCCCCAACAGCTTGCTGATCTGAGAAATTGGAACACCAGCGCGCCTACCAAGCTCGGCGTAAGTCCTTCTAAGGTCGTGGGGCTGCAGTTCGGGCTTACCGATCATGGCTCCCCGTTTTTGAACAATATAATAGAGCCCCGTGGTGCTGATGCTTTCACCGGGTTTTTTGTTTCTGCCTAAGCTGCGCAAGATAAATCCATCAGTCCCAACCAAAAATCCCCAATCCACAATAGCTCCTGCCAGGTTCTTGTTAATGGGTACTACGCGATCCTTCGCTCCTTTACCTTTTACATTCAACACAGCCCGCTGGTTTTGTTTTACTACATCAGTGAACTGGATGGAAGCGGCTTCTTCGCGCCTGAGTCCAGCCGCCATCATTAAGCCGATCGCCAGGCGATCACGCATGGAAAAGATCTTGAACTCCGGTTTCCCTGAGGATCTTTTGAAGCATGGGTATCTCCCATTTTCGTGCGTAAATATACGGTAGAAATCCACCCTTTTCCTTTCTTTGTTTGCCAAAGCTCAAGTAATTTTGCATTTTGACGAACGAAATACCGATAAGATGGGTAGCTAATCGGAATCTGGGTATTTTTGCATATCCCCCCAAAAAGGTATATTCCAGAGCTATTCGGTTGAGGGCACCGAGCCTGACCGGGACACCAATTCCTGCGCAGTCGCATCGATGTCAATCGGCTGGAACGATTTAGTAAACTCATAACGGCCATAGAAATTGATGTGCTGCCAGGCAACTGGTGAAACCGGTGCAAGCGATCTGGCCGCCGAGGAATCACAATATTCTGCTTGACGACACAGCACATTCGATAAGATCAAAGCATTGTAAAAGATAATACAGTTGGCAACGAGATGACCACAGTCGTTCCAAATCTGCTGTTCAACCTCTGTTTTGAAGCGCAATTTTCAAAATTGACGCAAGAAACGGCTTTATGAAGCTTATGATAACTTTCGCCCCGGTTCAATGCTTGCTGCATATTACGACGAAGAGATAGCGAGTCAATGTAGTCGAGAGGGCAACACAACGAGAACGCATTCATAAGGCCAAAGAGTGGCTTGACAAGTTTGGCAAGTGAAAGAAATTAGAATTCTGTGTTACAGGAACGTC
>CAZHHT010000067.1:0-16258 GCA_964532455.1 uncultured Anaerolineales bacterium | reverse complement strand
CGCTGGATTCCGAGAGAAAATAGCCTTCCTGGTCGACAAACTGCCAGGTGATCTGCCTGCAGGATTTCTCGGGATGGCTCAAGGCCAGATCTAAAACCTGCTCTTTGACTTCCTCAGGTATGCGGTTCCAAATGCGCTTTGCTCTTGGTTTCTTGTCTGCCAGACCATCATAACCATCTTTCTGATATTTCAGGTACCAGCGGTAGAAGCTGCTCCGGGGCACATTCAGCTCGGTCAGGGTTTTTCTGATGCTCAAATTAGAGTGCTCCACCAGGTGGATGATCTCACGCTTTTCTGCTTGTGAGTAACGCATCAGTCGTCCAGTGGGTTTTCCAATCCAAGCAAGCTTTTTTTCAGCACCCGGTTCTTCAGTGATAGCTCTGCCACCATCAGCTTCATTTGGTCCAGTTCTTTCCGCATTTCTTTGACTTGATTAATGCTTGCTTGCCGGACAGTATTCCCAGCAAGGCGTTGTTTGCCTGCTTCTAGGAATTCTTTAGACCACTTGTAATATGAGTTCTGGTTGATCCCCTCAAACCTGCACAACTCAGCGATGGTCTTCTCCCCCCGCAATCCTTCCAGCACAATGCGGATTTTCTCTTCCGCTGAATACTTCTTTCTGCTTTTTTGACGGATATTCTTTACAGTGCCTTCTACGCTGGTTTTCTTTTCAGTCATGGTTATCTCCTTGTCTAAATAAACCATCTTTTGACTGAAAAGTCTCTATTAAATTTTCATGCGAATGGTCTCACAAGCTCTGACACGGTACAGTTCTTAATCCGGATCCTAACAAGGCTATCTTGGTATTTGGTTCCCATCCATATGAACAGCAAGGCTTTCATAGTGTTTGTCGTGGAATTGTCTTGGCCTTTAGACATAATGCCCATCATAAACTAGATGATGATTTGGCTAGATAGGATTCCTTTAAATTCCTTGAATTCGTTGACTACCTTTTAGATCTGCTTTCTACCACATCAAACCGGTTAAATCCGTGACCATAACACTGAACCATTAATTCCTGGTGCAATTCTGGTGCAAATAACTTAGAAACAATATAAAGAGTATTCCAGGTAAACGTAATTTCCCCTCTAAAAACATTGAAACCAGTAGATCCGAGAGAAAAATCTATCCCTAAGAAGGACTTTTAAGCCATTGGTTGCGGGTACCCCAGGGGGCATGCTATTCGAGTCCCTCTCCGTCCACTCGATAAACCCCCATTTATGGGGGGAATTGCTTTTAATCAATCATTTTCGGGGCAATTCTGGTCCAAATTTTTTCTTATCAAGTAACCTATCCAGCTTATTTGCCACCTCATATTGAGCAGACGTCAGTAAATACCCGTACACAATTACCTGATACTCGGGTTTGAATGTCATATTTTTTTAAAGCTACTAATAAATCAATACCATTTTATTAAATTTAAGTATATAATAAATTTTCGTCCTGCAGAACTCCCGGGCCCCTTCGATTCGACCTTCAGTCGCATGACAGGCACCTGACCGTTCAAAGCCCGGGGACCGGTATCGAACCACCACAATAATTAATTTCAAATCGTGTACAATTTATTGAAGTTAAAAATATGCGGCTGCTGGTAAGCTCCCCCGTTCGTCCCTGACCGCTCGCTTGGAACCCGAGCCCTGGCAGTTAAATAAGTGACAAATAATCAATGTAAATGTACCCCAGGCGTGGATAGTGCGTTAGGGGACACATTCCGCTAAAAGACATGAGCTGTTGATCAATTACTAAAAAACTACCTCTAACCGTTTCAACAGCAGCACTGGCGATGCTCGTGCTGGCAGCTGATTAAATAAACAGTAAGTTATCCATGGAGGTGAAATGGGTGGTCTTGAGACATTACTAAAAGCAACGTTGTTTGAACAGGTCGGATTAATTGCCGTCCTGATCACGGCCATAGCGGCCCTGGTTTATGCCTGGATGCTGGCACGCCAGGTATTGCGGGAAGACCCTGGCACTCAAAGAATGCAGGATATCTCCAACGCTATTCGAACTGGGTCGATAGCTTATCTGAATAAGCAGATGGAAGTTGTTATCCCTCTTTCAATTGTTTTAGCAATCGTGTTATTTTTCACCGCACACCTGGCAGACGCTCCGTTGAGCATCTCGATTGGGCGCGGCGCAGCGCTGATCCTGGGTGCCGGCTGCTCGCTCACAATCGGCCAAATCGGGCTGCGCATTGTCGGAACGCGCGGTAATGTGCGCGTGGCCAACCAGGCTCGCATGGGCTCGTTTAGGGGAGCTCTGCGCGTGGCCTATCGCTCTGGCACCATCGCCGGCATGTTAGCCGATGGACTGGGCTTGTTGGGCGGTACCATCATCTTTATCCTCTACGGTAAACATGCGCCGGAGGTTCTTTTGGGTTTCGGCTTTGGAGGAACTCTGCTGGCAATGTTTATGCGCGTGGGCGGCGGCATCTACACCAAGGCTGCCGATGTGGGTGCCGACTTAGTCGGCAAGGTTGAAGCGGGAATTCCTGAAGATGATCCGCGCAACGCCGCTGCGATCGCCGATCTGGTGGGTGATAATGTGGGAGACTTTAGCGGCATGGCCGAGGATGTCTTCGAGTCCTACGAGGTTACCATCGTCTCAGCCATGATCCTGGGGCTGGCAGTGATGCAGCTCGACCCGACGAACAGCCTGAAATGGATCATCTTCCCGCTCCTGGTACGTGCCATTGGCGTTTTTTCGAGCATCATCGGTACCTACGCCGTTTCCTTATGGCCGACCAAGGGAGACGCCTTCCGGGCGATGGATCTCTCGTATGATCTATCATCCATCATCTCGACGGTTTCCTTTTTCTTTCTGGCGTTATACTATGCCAAAGACCTGCGTCTCTTTGCCGCCACTGCGGCCGGCATTCTGCTGGCAGTCGGTTTCAACAAGTACACGGCATCCTTTACCGAAATCGGAACGCCTTCTGTGAACAGGCTGGTGCGCTCGGCCAAGACAGGCTCAGCGACACTTATTCTGGCCGGTTTGGCCGTCGGGTATGAAAGCACTGTGTGGGCTGTTCTCATTATCGTGGGTGCTATCATGCTGTCAATTGCGATCTACTCGGTCACTATTCCGGCAGCATTGATACCGATAATCATTGCCGTAGCGGTGATCGTCGGAATAGCAGCAGGCATTTACCTGGCCATCAAGAGCAAAAAGATCGAAAATGGCATCTTCATCGCGCTGGGTGCGATAGTGATTGGTCTTATAATCACCAGTTTCAAACCTGCGCCAGCCGGCCATGAGTTTACATTCATCATGTACTCGGTGGCTCTGGCGGGGATCGGAATGCTTTCGCACACAGGCAACAACCTGGCGATGGATGCATTCGGTCCGCTCGCCGATAACGCCGGCGGTATCGCCGAGATGGCCAAGGAGGATTTTGCTGATCCCGAGAGCCAGAAGACCCTGGCAACCCTGGATGCCGTGGGCAACACTACCAAAGCCATCACCAAGGGCATCGCCATCGCTTCGGCCGTCATCGCAGCTTTGAGCCTGTTCGCCTCGTTCATCGAGATCACGGGGCTGGAGGAGATTGGGCTTAACATCGCTGATCCCATCGTCTTTGTTGGTCTGTTAATCGGCGGCGCGCTGCCCTTCTTATTCAGTTCCGTGCTACTGCGGGCAGTTGAACGCGCAGCGGCATTGATCATTGAGGAAGTGCGCAAACAATTCCGCATCCCGGGTGTGATGGAAGGCACCGTCTTGCCCGATTATGGCAAAGTGGTGGTTATTTGCACCAACGCGGCGCAGCGTGAGTTGATCGTCGTGGCGATGCTGGGCATCCTGGTGCCCATTATCGTTGGCTTTTTAATAGGCGAGAGAGCGCTGGGCGGTTTCCTGGCAGGCATCATCGTCACCGGGCAGCTGTTGGCGGTCTTTATGGCCAACTCGGGCGGCGCATGGGACAATGCCAAGAAGCAAATTGAGGCTGAGCCTTCGGACCCGGAGAACAACCTGGGCAAGGGCTCCGAGCGGCACAAGGCAGGAGTCATCGGCGACACGGTGGGCGATCCCCTCAAGGACACTGCTGGTCCTTCCCTCAACCCAATGATCAAGGTTGTCAACCTGGTCTCGCTGCTGGCTGCACCATTGATCATAAGCGTGGCTGCGAATGGCGGCTCGTCGCGCACGATCGCTATAATCATCTCCGTTGCCTGTTTGTTCGCGTTGGCGATAGGCATCAAAATCAGTTTGCGCGATAGGAAAGAAATAACCGAGTAAGGGATCGATACTACCTCGTCATTTGTTTTGGTTTTGGTATTGAAATTATGACACTGATTCCAGCAAGTGCGCGAAAATACCATTGGCTGATTGAGCTAGCTGTTTTGGCTTTAAACATTCCAGCCATTGGTTGGGGATACCCCAGGGGGCATGCTATTCGAGTCCCTCCCCGCTCACTGTTTTAATGAGAACCGCTCGACAATACTGTCGAGCGGTTTTTGGATTATTTCCTCAACTTTCAAAGGGGAAATTTGGTCAATATAGCTGTTGATGATTGAAGGATCAAACTTGATTCAGAGCTTCCGCTATCCCACGTCGGATCAGGAGCTGATCCTGGCTGATTTCCGGGAAACCAATATTGTGCTTTCTTATTCCCAGCGGAAAGCCTTCGCTGAAATAAGAACCCCAACCGCTAATAGGGTTACCAAAACAATGACCTCGGTATTGTGCTGGTCCCAGGTCCCCCCAGTCCACAGTCCCCGCAGCAGGGTAACTACGTAAGTAAGGGGAAGAAATTTCGAGATATTACGCACCTTGTCTGGCAGAATTTCAAGCGGCATACCAGCACCTGACAGAAAGAGCATCGGGTAAAAAATAACCATCCCAACGACCTGGGCAGTACGAGCGTTTGGCATCACAGCGGCCAGGACAAAACCCAGCGAAAAGAAACTCAGGCTGCTCAGCATAAAAGCCAGCGCTACATTGAGCACATTTCCATCAAAACGAAGATCATAGACCAATTTCCCAGCCAGGATCAATAAAAGCATGCCAGCCGCAGTCATCAAGAAATTGACCGCCACCTGGGCAATAAGGATAATATAAGGTCTGAGAGGAGTGACGCGTAAACGACGCAGGATGCCATTTTCCCGATAGGTTGAAATTGTGATTGTGAGACCCATAATACCGGTGGTACCAATAATCATCGCCGTATAAGCTGGAACAGAAACATCCACCGTACCATAGCCATAGAATAATGGCGATGGCTCGTTTCCATAGATTGTGCCAAACAAGAAGAGCATCATCAGCGGAAAGACCAGGGTAAAGAAGGCTCCAATTGGTTCCCTGAGAAATAACTTGATTTCAGTCCAGGTATATTTGGTTAACGCACGCATTTCACTCACTCCTTTCTTCTCGCACCTGCCGCCCTGTTAAGGTTAAAAACACGTCCTCAAGATTTGGATGTTCAGTACGTAAATCGCTGAAGCGGATCCCCTCAGACGTCAGGGCATTGACAACATCGGTAACGATAGGGTTGGTATTATTCGAGACGTTTGTCCGGGCATATACAATAGTCTTGTCACCTTGTTTCTCTACGCTCTTCACCCGGGGAAGGTTTGCCAATCTATCAGGTGACCAATTTCCATGCACCCGGAAAATGACTCGTTCACTGATATCCAGATCAGCAATTAAGTTGGCAGGGGTATCAAGGGCTACAATCTGCCCGTAGTCTAGAATGGCAACCCGGTCACAGAGGCGCTCTGCTTCCTCCATGTAGTGGGTTGTTAAAAAGACTGTTTTACCTCGCTCACGAACATCGCGCACCAGATCCCAGATTGCGTGACGCGCATGTGGGTCAAGGCCTGTGGTAAGTTCGTCAAGGAAGACCAATTGGGGGTCATTGAGCAAGGCAAGGGCAATAAAAAGGCGCTGCTGCTGCCCGCCAGAGAGTTTGCGAAAAGCGGTATCCCGCTTTTCAACCAGACCAAGCCCTTTAATCAAGTCCTGCCAGTCCAAGGTATGCTCATAGAATGAGGAATAAAGGTCAAGTGCCTCCCAAACCTTAAGGTTGCCAGGTAGTTGGGCTTGCTGGAGCTGGACCCCCAGGAGAGGGCGGATCTGGCGCTCATCCTGGACGGGATCAAGTCCCAGAACACGGATCGTCCCCCGGTCCGCTTGCCGCAGACCTTCAATGCATTCAATGGTAGTAGTTTTACCAGCGCCATTGGGGCCAACCATCCCAAATATTTCCCCTTCCTGGATTTCGAAAGAGATATTATCCACAGCGATGGTATTTCCGTAAGTTTTAGATAATCCTTCAACTTTGACAACCTCACTCATTTCTAACCTCACTTGTTTTTTAAAATGGATTCCAGCGCTGCTACATGCTCAGCGAAGACCTTGCGTCCTTCCTGGTTGGCGGAGATGAAAGTTCGCGGTTTGCGATCGACAAAAAGTTTGTTGATGGTGATGAAACCGGATTCTTCCAGTTTTCGCAGGTGAGCGCCCAGGTTTCCGTCAGTGACCTCCAACAAGTCACGCAGATAGGTGAAGTCGACTTCTTCATCAACTTTCAAGGTCACGAGCACAGCCATGATTCGCAGGCGTACCGGTTGATGGATGGTTTCGTTTAACTCTGCCATGGTTCACCACCTATACCGGATATAAATGCCGAGGGCGATCATCCCCCCACCCCCAAGGAAAGCCATCCAGAGGTAAAAGATATCCGGCAGCAAAAAATAGCCGATTAATGACAGGGAGGTTATCACCAAGCCCCACCAGACAGAATCCAAGGATAACAACAAACCCATAGCTATCCAACCAATCATGACAAATAAAATAATGAGCATTGCCATCTGCTTACCATCTAATGGTGAGACAACTGCCCTGAGGGCAAAACAATACAAAAACAAAAGCAGCCAAAACCAG
This sequence comes from uncultured Anaerolineales bacterium, assembly GCA_964532455.1. Classification (GTDB taxonomy): domain Bacteria; phylum Chloroflexota; class Anaerolineae; order Anaerolineales; family UBA11858; genus B10-G9. The sequence continues at coordinate 9,376 of CAZHHT010000067.1, read as the reverse complement.
GCAATTCTTTTTCCTATGACTGTTCCTGATGGGCTGCGGACATTTTGACCCATCCGAATACCCACGATCACAGAAAGCACTCCACCCAGGATATCCAAACCCATCCAGATAAACCCGGAGGTCTTAAGATCAAAAAAATGATTCCCGAGAAAGCCTAATAGCCAGATAAACCCCCAGACGATCTGGAAGATATAAGCACCGCTGTTTAAGATCGCCCAGCGGGTCTTCTCCATTATGTTTTGGATCGCTTCCAAGGCTTGTTCGGCCTCGGTAGGTGAGATGTTCATCGAACCTCCTCCAGGCAAAGGTGAACAATAGATTACTCTGTATTATAGAGTACTCTACGACAATTAATGCATTTTGTCAAGCCCTTATTTATTTAATTTCAATAAATTGATTTTCCACCAGCAGGGTGGATGGGGTGGTCCTTTGTTTGGCAGCTTTTACAAGCCTGGGAGGCAAGCTGTTTGAAATTCAAAAGACACTTAACTTTTAGGGGGATATATTCTTTCATCTTTCTGACTCAGTCAATTCCGTCCGCCAGAAGGTTGTTATCCCAAAAGTCAATTCAGGGACGGCTGGCACGCCTGGACAAGGAAGAGTGCCAGAATTTAATTCCGAACAATAAATTCCCTGGTGATCTTTTTTCCCTGGTGATGCTTTTCCTCTCCGAATCAGGGGATGAGGGGTCAGAACAGACCTCCTGGATCACTGGTTTATTTGATTAAAATCGTTCTCTGGCTGCCAGATTTATCCCCTGTTCAGGATCAATCCCTAAATTGAAAAACCTTCCTTTTCCAGGGCTTCCAGCAGATCCATCCCGCGTTCCGCCTGGCGGATGATCCCCCCTGGTTTCTGATCCGTGTTTTCCCCATTCTGGATTTCTTTTAAAGCGAGGCGGGTACCTGACAGGTCCAGCTCCGGTTTCAACGCCAGGCGGGCCAGGCTGCTGTTTGTATCCGGAACGCCATTGAGCGTCTTTTCCACCCGGTCCGCGACTAACCTGGCAGTCAGGGTGCTGGTTTTACCCAGATCTTCCTGGACCGCCTGGTAAGTCCTTAAATCCGCCAGGTCTTTGCGGCCAATCAGGAAACAGGACAAGCCCAGCACAATCAGGGCCAAGCCCATTTCACTGCCTTCAATTCTGGCTTCAAAGAATTCAATCAGGAAAGGTTCGCTGTCCCCCACCCCGGACGGCAAAAAGATCATTATCAGCCCGATGACCAACAAGGTGAACCCGGTGCCCACCATTAAATGCCAGAAGCTGACCCTGCTCAGCTTAATCATCTTTCCCTCCTCTATGAGCTGCCGGTGCATTTAAATGATTAAACTAACAAAACCAAGGCTCTTTTTCAGGCTCTTGTTTTTTTATTGCCTCTTTTGGAATCCAGGGGCTGCGCCCTACATGGATCTTATTTCATAAACCCTGATGCTGGTGATGAACGGATAATTTTCAGCGATCTTCTCAGCTTCAGCCATATTCTCCGCTTCAATGATGTTGAAACCAGTTGCCGCCTCAAGATCCATCGGCAGGTTTTTAATCCCATCCTGGTTGATCTCTTTGGCTCCGGAGAAGCCGCCCCTATCCACCTGCACATCTTCCAGGGAGGTAAACCATTTGTTCCAGGCATTCATGATCTCGGTAGTAGGATGTTCAAATCCAACGTGTAAAAGAAGGTATTTCTTCATCTTCTGTCCTTTATCCGGGTCCATAACCGATAAAATTGACAAATCTTGCCCGGATGATATTCAGACCAGATTGGATGATTAAATCTTACCCACCGGCGCCAGGTAAACCACATACTCATCCACCCCATCCAACTCCAGCAGGGTATCCATCGCCCCCTGGTCATACGCCCCGATGGCGCAGGTGCCTGCGCCGAGAGCTTCAGCGGCCAGGTACAGGTTCTGGCAGATATGTCCGACATCGATAAGCATATTTTTGTGGGCATGGTCCTGGTAGCGCCATTCCGCCCTATAGGGGATGCAGCTCCAGATGAAAACACAGGCGGCCTGCCCTACAAAACGCTGCCCGAGATTGGCTTTTGCCAGCAGCCCCGGCAGCTGATCGGAGGCCTCCAGGAAGGTCAGTTGGTGACTGAGGGGTAGATAACGATAAATTCCAGGGATGAGATCCCCCACCCGGTTGATTGCCAAATAGGTCTCAAAGGGATGCCGGGCGCCCGCTGAAGGCACCGGCCGGCGGGTGGCATAGCCTTTCCCTACAACTTCCTTCACCCCCTGGGTGGCGTAAAGCAAAAAAGAAAGTTCTGCCAGGGAAAAGGATTCAGCGGTGTATTGACGGCGGCTTTCCCGGTCCTTTAATAACTGGTAAAACTCTGGTTTAACGACAACCCCCGGATCGGGTTCGGGCAGGTCCACCAACTCCATCTCCCCTTCAGGAAACTCTTTTTGCAGGGACGGATAAGGCAGCCCTTTTTGCTGGTCAGACTTCTCGTGATCAGATTGAGCAAACAAGGATTTCATTAACTCTCGGTTTTTCTCTGCTGACATCTTTCCTCCTCGATCCGAAAGGGTTTCCCGGGGTAATTTACTCCCTTGTCACCCTCTGATATACTCAAAAGCTGAAGGTCTTTTTTTTATTATACCGGGAAAAAACATGGCTGAAATAAGGGAAAACTTTGATTTTGAAAGGAACTGGCAGGAGAAGTTATCCCGAGCGGTAGAAAGCGCCGCGGGAGAAGAAGTCCGCGATTTGGTCCTCCAGGGCGGAGAGGGGTTGACCCAGGAAACAGGCGCGACTGAAAAAATAATCTGGACCTGCGGGGCGCTGGACCTGCGGGCGGAAAACACGGATGAAGGAACTCAACGGGAAATCCTGAGCGGCTGCGCCTGCCATTACCCAGTGGAGGACCTGGGTGATGTTAAAGAAGTCTATCAGTCCAGCGGAGACCTTGACCTGGCAGTGGAAATGCTGGGGGATAAATTTGAAAGGTTTTTACGGGATACTCTCGGACTGGAAGAAGAGCTGATTGCCAAAATCAATACCCTGGGCTGGGGGCTGGCTGGGTACCGGGTAGGGAACACTATCATTGCCACCAAGATCCCCAAAAGCGGCTTCCTGATCGATTATTTTAACGAGACTGACCCGGCGGAGAAACGCCGCACCTACTGCCACTGTCCCAGAGTGCGGGACCGTGTGGGATTGGAACCGGCTTTGCCCCAAGTCTACTGCTACTGCGGGGCGGGATTTTACCAGGGCATCTGGGAGGAAATTCTGGGAAAGCCGGTAAGGGTGGAAGTGCTGGAAAGCGTGATGGCTGGGGGTGATACCTGCCGGATTGCAATTCACCTGCCCAATCAAAGATAGTAATCGGAAACGGCTTCCTTCCGACAATCGGAACCGGGATCCTTCTAATTAAACAAAACACCTGAGATTTTTGTCTCAGGTGTTTTTAATCTACGGCAGCAAAGTAAACTTGAATACACGCCAGGAACTGAATAAAAAACTCCATAAGGAAGGAGAAATGCGGTACGCTTCCCGCAAGGAAGAGGTAATTGTTCTCAACAAGCCCAGGGGAAACTCCCAGGCAGCCGCCCAGGTGGCGCAGAGTTCCCAATCCTGGCAATCAGGGTCCATCCCCTCCAGCTGAAAAACATGTTCCAGTTCATGGCGGGCGACATAATAGCGGGCGGATTCCGGCAGCCGGCTGCTGACAAAAATCATCTGGTTGCAAACGATCCCATTTAAGTTTGGCATCTGGTCCTGGGGGGCGGAGATCAGCGCCCGGTACAAATCCTCCCTGGTGATCTTTTCTCCCCGGGCTTTTTTATCCACCAGTTCCTGAATGACAAGCTGTTTGCCCTCATCCGGGGGATAACGCTCCAGATCACAAACGACCCATTCAGGGGCTGGAAAGTCCCCCTCGGGTTCCCGATACAGCCTGCTTCCCAACTCGAGGAAAAGGATCATAAAACCCAGGAGGAACAAACCGCCAAGTAAAAACCTGGGGAATAAGCGTTTGCTCTTGGCCATGGTTACAGTATAAAAGTTGGGATGCGGGATGTCAAATAATAAAAACCTGAGACATTCGTCTCAGGTTTTATATCGACGGCTGCGGGGAGCGTAGTCCCCGCGGTCGCCGGGTGGTGCGTCGGGACACCGGGCAGCTGTGGGGAGGTGTTGATTTGGTGGGCAGCGCATACACCTCAAACTCTTAAGAATACCCACCTTCGCGGACAAATTTCCCCGGATCCGGGCTGGAAATCTCTCTCCTCCTGGACCGGACGGGGGGACTTTCTCCTGTCCTTCCGACGTTAATCTGTTATCTATTAATGTAGCATGGTTCAGGGGCTGTGTCAATAATTTTAAGCTAAAAATCATCAAACTTGAATATTTTCAGGGGCAGCCATTGAGTTCTGATTGGCATCCTACAGCCAGATCAAACCTGACAACCAGAAGAGATTAAAAAGAACCACAAATAGTTCAATGGTTAGTGGTACTGCACTTTCCCTTTGCCTTAGGTTTTTCCCCTGGCTGAATACAGCAATTGTTATCAGGGTAAAAAGCACCAAGCCCAAAAGCATCCAAATCATCCTCAATAATTCTGGAAGCGGGAAGAACAGGAAAAGCACCCATCCTATCAGATAAAGAATCGTGATTGGAAATAATACCGCTGCCGCCCGTCCTTTACTCCCCCTCGAAAATGCTCCTCCTGCCAGAGAAATCAGAATTAATACTGAAAACAAGATCCATGTTTTTAGCTGGCCAACTAATGCGCCAGACCAGAAGAGCAGCGCCCCGCCTGCTAATGCAAATCCAAGGTATAACATCACGTTCCAGCCCGGCTCAGTGCCCAAGATGATCATACCTGACAACAATCCCAGGAAGATTACTAATTGATAAAAATTGCCAATCCCAGGAATCCAGTCTGCCAGGCGGTAACCCAAAATAACCGCTGCAACACCCAACCCCAACAGGGGAGTCAGGCGGATCAGCACTATCAAAAGACTGGGATTATCGCTGGGGAATGCTCTGTTTTGTGTCTCCAGACAAGACTCCTTCTTCCAGGTTTAATAGGGATCCAAACATCACTGTAACAACACGTTTTATCCGGAAATAAATCTGCAAATGCTGGGCGCCTGAAAAGTACTGGTCAGGATAGTTAATTTTAAGTTCAGTAACCGCCGGATTGTTAAACCCAAAGCCATTCTCCTCAGCACTGCCCAGGACATGCGTCGCCACCATCGTCTGCATCGGCGGGGCAATCAGCGTTTCCCTGTGATCCTCGGTTAACCAGGAGTAGAAATCATCCGGGGCAGGTGTTGGCGTCAGTGTTGGACCCGGGGTGCTTCCTGCTGGGGTAGCCGTAAGGGTTAAGCTGGCTGCTGCAGTTTGAGCGCTAACCACCTGGGTGACCATCCGGTCCCCGACAACAATTAATCCTGCTTTTCCAGCCTCCTCCGCTGCCCGCTTCAATTCCTGCTGTTCCACCATCAACCGGGCTCCATCAATAATTAAAGCTAGAAAAAGAAGAATCACCATTAAAAGGACAGCCACGATGATCACGATCTGCGCTTTCTCGCTTTTTTTCACGGGTTCTGGTACTCCATGCGGGTGACTGCACGTCCGGAGACCGGTACGGCGAGCTGCGGAAAAGTAAGTTCTACCTGGTATACGATCGTCACGGTAAGCGATTCCCCGCGGGGTGCTGGAAAGGATTGATTACGGGGAAGTTCATCCTGTGTTGGGTCAATATCAATGGTCAAGCGGGAAATTTCCAAACCATAGGCTGCACTATGTATTGCGCCAATAATTTCCTGATCTCCTTGAGATGGATCAACAATTGTCGCACCTGCCCGCGCGCCCTCCCAGGCCGCATTGGAAACTGCCATCTGTGAATAAAATATGATGCCAAAATCAATGATAGCCACCATAAACAATAACAGAATCGGTAACACAAAGGCAAATTCGACTAATGCCTGCCCACCTTGGATCTGATTGCGAACCATATTCTGTCTATAGTTGCCCAAAATAACCACCCTCAGCGGCGAAACAGGAAATTAATGATCGGAGGCGCCAGGTAAATCAAAAGCAAGCTTGGTAAAAAGAAGAACACCAGGGCCGGGATAATCCGAATGGGTGCTGTCTGCGCCTTAACCTCAGCGCGCTGGCGACGGCGGGTTCGCAGCAAATCTGCTTGTACTCGCATTGTTCTTGCCAGAGATGTGCCCAGGCGTTCAGACAATAAAATCGCTTCCACAAAATGCTCCACATCCGAGGAAGGATTTCGTATGGCAAGCTCCTCCAAAGCTTCTCGTCGCGAGAAACCCATCTCAATCTGTACCAAGGCGTGCTGCAGCTCTTCGCCAAATACGCCTGCTATACCTTTACTAACCCTCTTTAAGGCAGGCACTAAACCTAAACCCGCTTCTACTGTGAAAGTCAGCATGTCAAGAAAATCCGGTAATGATCTTTCCACTTCCCTCTTTCGCTCCCGGATCCGAAACTTAAGATAAAGATATGGGCCAATAGCCAAGAAGAGAACCAGGGCAAATCCGAGAAGACCCATTGCTAGATCCCCTGAACCGAATCCAATCGCTACCGCGCCCAGAATAACTCCCATTAAGCTCAACAACCACCAGAAAGCCATATACTGGTGGTGGGTTATTTCGATCCCGGACCAGATCACAGTCTGTTCATCCACCAATTGAGAAAATATACCCGGGGTTTTGATGGCATTCAGGAAAGATAAAAAGCTCGTTTTCCAGGGGATCGGAGGAGGGGCATCGTTCAGCAATAACCGTGTCCGTGTGCGGATCTTTGCCCGTTGATCGAGTATGGTATTTAAGGAGATCAATACCATAAATATTACTAGGCCAAAAACAACCGCGATAAGATAAATAAAATCCATATTTAAACCTCTATCCTGATCAAGCGAATAACAATAGCTGCACCTAATAGCTCTAAAATCCCAGCTGTGATCAACACCAGATTGCCAACAGTGGTATTGAACAAGACATCTGTAAATCCAGGAAACATGGACAGCAACCCCAGGGAGACCGGAACCAACAAGGCAAGGACAACCGCCGAGAGCCTTCCTTGAGCAGTCATGGTCCGAACTTCATTTTCTAGCTCAACCCGTTTCCGCACCATTTGCCATCTCTCGCATCATCACGGTCATATTTCCCCCTACCTGACGCTGCAAAGTTAAACCTTCCACCAGCAACCTGACATCTTCGCTCTGACGACGCTGATACAATTCCTGAAGCGCCTGGTCCACAGTAAATCCGACCAGGATCTGTCCAGATATCAGTGCCATTTCAGAAGCACTGGGCTGGGACAGGTTGGGAATCACAAATTCAATCGCCTGGGGAAGTGAAAACCCGGCTTGCAGGGAATCCGCCAATCGATCCACCACATCTGGAAACTGATCCTGGAATTGTCGGCGCTGCATCCTGGCCCGCGAATAGGTCAATATAAATAGACCAATTAGTAGTAAAGTGGCTATAAATACACTCAGCAGCATTCTCCCGGTAAGGAAAAATCCCACCAGTATACCGCTCCCTATGGTACCAACCAAGACAAGAAGCAGAGGGAGCGGCTGAGACCCAAACCCGGCATCACTCCACCACCCCAGCAGAATATGACTAATCCCCTTTTGAAATAAAATTTCCAAGAAGGTATTGATTTGTTTTATAAGGGAGCCGGGAACTCCTCCCAAATTAGAGGGTTGGGGAATCCCATCTCTTGCCTCTAATCGTTGACGCCAGGACCGGCGCAATTCACCTCCCCTCAAACTCTCAATCAGAGGAAGAGATGCAATAAAAAATATAGTACCCGCAGTGATCCCAAGCAAAACAGGCATAGAATAAGACAGGCTGCCAAACAGGGTATCCCGGAAAAGCCAGGCAGCAATCAAAACCAATATATATAAAAAGATGCCAAAACCGCGTAAGGGCACTCAATCCTCCAGATCATCCTGCACTGAAAATCCACTCCATTTGATAACCTCCAGGCACCGGGGTTCATATCCAGTAATTAGGAACTGTCCCCGGGTTTGACCGCGTTCATCAAGACCTTCCCGCTTAAATATGAATATAGGTTCAGTTTTTACTCGAATGTTCTCCCAACCTTCTTCCTGAGTGGAAAGGACTTCATCAATAGACACCACCTTGCGTTTTCCTCCAGGCAGTCGCTCCTGCTGCAAAACCAAATCCAACGAACTGGCGATCTGCTCCCGGATAGCTAATTGAGGAAGATCTAATCCCGCCATCAAGACCATGGACTCCAGTCGCCTGACAGCATCCTCAGGTGAATTGGCATGCACAGTAGTCAGGGAACCAGGGTGGCCTGTGTTCATCGCCTGCAGCATATCAAACGCTTCCGGACCACGAACTTCCCCCACAATAATCCGGTCCGGCCGCATACGGAGGGCATTACGCACCAGTGTGCGGATGCTGACCTCCCCTGTTCCCTCAATATTAGGAGGGCGGGCTTCCAGAGAGACCAGATTTGAAGCAACTAATTGCAGTTCTGCCGTGTCTTCAATGGTAACCAACCTTTCACCTTCCGGAATACAGCGAGCAAGGGCATTTAAAGTGGAAGTTTTACCGGATCCAGTTCCACCGGAGATTAATATATTGAGACGAGAACGAACACAAGCCTGCAGAAAATGCGCCATTTTTTTATTTATACTGTACATTTCCACCAGCCGTTGGAGGGTAAATGGATCAGCAGAAAAACGGCGAATAGTCAGCGCCGGTGAACGCAGTGCAAGAGGAGGAATAATGGCATTAACACGGGAACCGTCAGGTAAACGAGCATCCACAAAGGGCATGGATTCATCCACCCGGCGTCCCAGGGGTGCAACAATGCGATCAATCACGTCCAGAATGTGCTCCACATCCCGGAATAATGCCTGAACGAGTTCCAGTTCCCCATCTTTCTCAACAAAGATCTCATCGGGCGAATTAACCATAATCTCAGTTACCTGGGAATCATTCAAATAAGGTTCGATTGGACCGAAACCCACTATCCGATTAACAACCGCCTGCACAATTTCCTCTTCGGTTTTTTGAGGGAGGATTTCACTCTCTCGTTGAAGCAGCTTCCAGATTACCTTTGCCAGCCGATCACGATCTTTGGTTAAGGATAGCCGTTCATCCTCACTTGCTGAGCGCATTTGAATGTATTCGCTGGTCAAGCGGTGTAATTTATCCTCAAGGGTATCGTGATCCTCTTATTTCATATTCACGATCTCAGGTTGACCATTGGTCAGTCATCTTAAGCAGCCGTGCCGAAAGCTGCCGGATGGATTTCCCTAACTTGCTCGATTTCCGCATCACACATGGTTCGCCATAACGGTTAAGGATTGATGTGGCGCGAAGCCGCCACATAATCAAGGTTGAACAA
>CAZHHT010000066.1:0-16302 GCA_964532455.1 uncultured Anaerolineales bacterium | reverse complement strand
AGGGTAAGGGTTTGCTGCTCAGAAAAAGCATCCACCGTTTCTTCCCCGCCAAGGATCTTCTTGCCGAGAGATTCTTTCAAGAGCTGTCCCCAAATCCGCAGCGCCACAAAAGCAGACGTGTCTGCAGCCAGCTCTTTGGCTGGAATCTGGAGTTCACCTGAGAGATACTTGGCTAGCAGCGCATCATACAATCCACACCCAAAAGGTTCTTCGTAACGATTGATATTATCTAGAATGCCTGTTTCGGAATTAAACTTTCGTGCGTATACTGTTGTATTGCTAGCTCCCACATCCAAAATTAAATTCACTTCCCGTGAGTGAAATTGATCTAACAAAAATTGATCTCGAAGGCCCAGGATTACTCCTTCCGATTCCGGAATAAAGTGTACCTGATCACTTATTTCCGTGGGGAAACATTCCAGAATCACGTTGTAAAAATCATCGAAGATTTTTCCCTCATTTTCCGAGACCCACCGGTCAGGATATGCTATTGAAAAATGAATGTTTTCATCAAAAGGTTCATCATTATATTTTTCTTCCCGGATTTGGTCAATGAGAGTTTTTAGCAGCAGTCGCGTGAAGAGAAGTGCCTCAAAATGGCTATAGCGCAGCTGGTGAGGGGAGGGATTTTCTAATAGATGGGATCCGATAGATGGTTTAAAAAACTCCCGTACTCGATTTCGTATCAGACAATCCTCTAGAGCATTTAGGGCCGTTTCTCCCATGGATTCAATATCTGTGCCCTCTTTTGTCAATGTCAGAATAGCAGGCAGTTTTCGATCTGTGAAATTGGTCAGCGGAGATGAAAGCGGACTTGTGACATGATGAGCCCGTTCGCCATCGTAATGGTATTCCATGCGGTACAGACGCCAATTTACCGTTCCGCAGTCCAAAGCATAAAGTGTAATTTTATTACCTTGAGCCATTAGATTTCAGTTTTTGCTCCAATACGTCCACACTTATTTATAGTAACTATCTTTTACCTACCCTTGAATTATAAACAAGATTTTTCTTTTTCTTTAACAAATCATTCAAGAGAGGAATAACTTTAGTTACTGGGGAAAGAAACTTCATGTCCAGTATAATATAAATCAAATCAAACCAATATTCAGTATAGAATTTAAGTATATCTCAAAACCAATAATGGAAACTCAAATTCTCGATCCTCAAAGGCAGAAGAAAGCCAAGGAGTATGCCAAAATCCGGCGCCGATTCATGCTGCTTGATCTGCTACTGGGAACAGTTTTGCTGCTGGTTTGGCTTCTGCTGGGCTGGTCCGCTCTCCTGCGGGATTGGATCTTCAATTGGACTCAAAATCAATGGGTTGCAGTAATAACTTTTGGGGCTGTATTTGGCGCAGTGTTTTCTATCCTGGATCTCCCACTGACATTTTATACAGGTTTTATCCTGCCCCACCGCTTTGGACAATCCAACCAGACTTTATGGGGATGGTGGAGCGATTTACTCAAGAGTACCCTGCTGTCTGCAGTCATCGGCGGCTTCTTGCTGGAAATCGTTTACCTGGTATTGAGGACTGCCCCGGATACCTGGTGGCTCTTGACAGCGGGTTTTCTACTGTTGTTTAATGTTATTCTCGCGAACCTGGCTCCTGTCCTATTGTTTCCAATCTTTTATAAGTTCTCGCCACTTGATGAAGAACATACGAACCTTCAGGATCGTTTAATTAAGCTGGCAGAAAGAGCCGGAACGAACGTGGAGGGTGTGTTTAAATTTGATATGAGCCGCCGGACCAAAGCCGCTAATGCCGGGCTGACCGGGTTGGGAAATACACGCCGAATCATTCTTGGAGATACTTTATTGGAAGAATTTTCCCCCGATGAAATTGAAACTGTCCTGGCGCATGAATTGGGACATCAAAAAAATCATGATATCCCACTGGGAATGGCTGTTCAAACCGTCATTACCCTGGGGGGTTTATACCTGACTTCTCTGGGATTGTCCTGGGGAATCTCCCAATTTGGATTTACATCCATCTCCGACATTGCCGCCCTGCCATTATTTGCCCTGTCCCTGGGCGCTTATGGGCTGCTTGCCATGCCCCTTAGCAATGGATTCGGCCGCTGGCGAGAATGGCTGGCAGATGAATTTGCGCTTCTTCTGACCGGAAATGGTGAAGCCTATGCTTCCGCGCTGATCCGCCTCAGTAATCAAAATTTAGCTGAAGTAAATCCTGATCCCTGGGTAGAGTTTCTGCTTTCTTCTCACCCATCCCTCGAAAAACGGATCCGGAACGCGAATTTACATCAACCACAACCCAAGTAATTTTTCTCTGGGTTTGTTGATCATTTTATTTTTTCCCACCCCAGGAGTGATTGATGGTCATTCACCATTTGAATTGCGGAACTCTTAAAGCTTCCTTTATCCAGGTCGACTCCATCGTCTACTGTTTGCTGATTGAGACCAGCAGCGGTCTGGTGTTGGTTGATACCGGATTTGGATCCCAGGATTATTCTGCCCCTTCCCTGAAGATGCGCTTTTTCCTGCATTATATGGGTGTACCCCGCAATCCAGATGAGACGGCATTATTTCAGGTAAAAGCTCTGGGATATGATGCGAAAGATGTCAGGCATATTATCCAAACCCATCTGCACGTTGACCATGCCGGCGGACTGGGAGATTTTCCCTGGGCAAATGTCCACTTGCTCAAGACTGAGTATCTGGCAGCCATGAAACCAAAAGGAGCGATGGAATTTGCCTACGTTCAGACCCAGTGGGCTCATGATCCAAAGTGGGTTTTTCATGAGAAGCCTATAGTTGACTGGCTTGGATTTGAGGCTATCCCGGTCCTCGAGACACCTGAAGCCGATTTCCTGCTCATTCCCCTCCCCGGGCACACCCGCGGACACTGCGGCGTGGCTATCGGTAAACCAGGGAAATGGCTGCTGCATTGTGGAGATGCCGCTTCTCCATTCCATCGCGATACCGATCTCCACAACAGGGGAGAATCAGCTCATCACCTGAATTTTCTCTCCGCTGGTTTTACTCACTGGGCAATAGGGAATCATGTCCCCCGGCTTCGCGGCTTGCTTAGAGATCACGGCGATAAAGTGCAGGCAATCAGCTCTCACGATATTTTCAGTTTTCGAGAGTATAATTCCTTACCCACCCAGGATATTTGATTTTTTTGTTATAAAAAATTACCTGATGTCAGGAGGTTAATATGCTATTAGAAGTCGGGCAAAAAGGACCAAATTTTGAACTTCCGGATGAAAATGGACAAACCCGCCGATTGTCAGACTATCAAGGAAAATATGTTCTGTTGTATTTTTACCCCAAGGATGACACCCCTGGCTGCACGACAGAAGCCTGTAACTTTCGAGATGATTACAGTCACTACGAAAATGCGAACGTGACCATTCTGGGTGTAAGCCCGGATTCCCCGGAATCGCATACCAAATTTAAAAGCAAATACAACCTTCCTTTTACTCTATTAGCTGATGAGGATCATCGGGTCTGTGAGCTGTATGGGACCTGGGGTTCAAAGAAAAGCTTCGGGAAAGAATATGATGGCGTATACAGGACCACCTTTTTAATCGATCCTGAAGGCATCATTAAAGAAGTGTATAAAAAAGTATCACCTGCTAAACACAGCACTGAAGTGTTGGCAGCTATAGGGAGCGCATAAATAACAAAAAACCGGTACACCTGAAGCGTGGCTCAAGATGCACCGGTCTTTTTTCGTTTTATCCTGCAGCGTACAGAATATGTACACTGTATTGTTAATTATCCTACAGCGATGGGTTCTTCCTCTTCATCTGGTAGGAAAGATTTGTCATATTGCGCCGGGTCTCCTTTTTCCAGGATAATTTCATCTTCTTCCGCATCATCTGGTGTGGTGGCATCTACCAGCACAATGTCGCCCGCTGTAAACTTGCCGGAAAGTACTGCGTCAGAGAGTTGATTTTCAATCTTTTCCTGAATCACACGGCGCAGCGGACGTGCTCCCATCTCCGGGTTGTATCCCAGCGTTACCAGCAGATCCACACCCTTCTGGGTGATTTCCAGCTGCAAGCTCTTCTCCACCAGCCTTTCTCTCACTTTGTCCAATTCAAGTTTCACGATATCCCGAATATTATCCCTGCTCAGGGCATGGAACACAACCACCGATTCGACCCGGTTAATAAACTCCGGGCGGAATGTGCTCTTCAGGGATTTGAGCAGTTTTCTGCGCATGTCCTCATAATCCCGCTTACGGTTTTTTCCCTCGTCCTGAGTCAGCTCAAATCCTATGGAGGCATTGTTCTGAATCAGTTCAGCTCCAATATTGGAGGTCATGATCACTATAGCGTTTCGGAAGTCAATCTTTCGACCCCTGGCATCCGTGATGTGGCCTTCCTCCATGATTTGCAGCAGCATATTGTGGGCTTCCTGATGGGCTTTTTCTATTTCATCAAATACAACAATAGAGTACGGCTTTCTGCGGATGGCTTCTGTTAACTGGCCGGCGTCATCATATCCAATATATCCAGGAGGTGCGCCAACCAACCTGCTGACACTGTGCCTTTCCATGAATTCCGACATATCCAGCTGAATTAACGCATCTTCACTGCCAAAAATAAATTTTGCCAATGCTTTAGTGAGTTCTGTTTTTCCCACACCTGTTGGACCCAGGAAAATAAAAGATCCCACCGGTCGTTTGGGATCTTTTAATCCCGCCCGGGAACGTCGTACCGCCTTGGCGATCTTCTCAATGGCTTCTTCCTGACCAATGATATGTTTATGAAGTTCCTCTTCCATATGAAGCAATCGATCTGATTCCTCTGCGGCAAGTTCCATCACCGGGATGCCGGTCCACATGGATACAATTTCAGCAATATCTTCGACAGATACTGTGGGGCTGCTGTCGCGGTCCCAAGCGGCTTTAAGCTCCTCGAGTTTTTCTTCCAGTGCATTCTCCTGACTCTCCAGTGCTTCTACCTGTGTTTGATCCTTTTCTACATCCTTCAACTCTTTGCGGACTGCACGGAGTTTATGAACAATTTCTTTAGCCTCTTCACCGATAGGGTTTTTATACATCCGCACCCGGGAGGAGGCTTCGTCAACTAAATCAATAGCTTTATCAGGCAGGAATCGATCTGACACATACCTGGCAGACAAATCGGTTGCCGCTTCCAGCGCTTCATCAGAAATTTTCAATTGATGATGTTCTTCATAGGCTGGGCGGATCCCCTGCAGAATTTCAATCGTTTCTTCCTGGCTAGGTTCATCTACAGTTATAGGTTGGAATCGTCTTTCCAGGGCCGCGTCACTTTCTATATGTTTTCGGTATTCATCCAGGGTTGTAGCTCCCACCAACTGTAATTCTCCACGGGAGAGAGCAGGCTTAAGGATATTGGCAGCATCCATGGCAGAGCCGGCTGAACCTGCCCCTACTAACATATGGACTTCATCAATAAATAAAATTGCGTCAGACTGTTTCAATTCAGAAATCACCCGTTTCAGGCGTTCTTCAAATTGTCCCCGGTACATGGTGCCAGCAACCACTGAGCCCAGGTCTAACTGCAAGACCCGCTTGCCAAGCAAAGGAGCCGGAACTTCTCCGTCTGCAATGCGCTGTGTTAATCCTTCCACAATTGCTGTTTTTCCCACTCCGGGTTCCCCGATGAGGGCAGGATTATTTTTCGTTCGGCGAGCAAGAATTTGGACCACCCGTTCAATTTCAGTTTCACGCCCAATCACTGGATCCAGTTTCCCTTCCTCGGCAAGATCGGTAAGGTTCACTGCCAGCTGGTCCACCATTGGTGTTGTGCTTTTGGATTGTGCCCGTTTGGTCTTTCCAGTTAGTCTGCTACCACGCTGCAGCTTACTTTTATCTTTTACTTCTTCCATTACCCGTAGTGTTTGACGCCGAATTTGATCGGGGGTTAAACCGAGCTGCGTCAATACATCATTGGCTACACCTTTATCATAAGCTACCAATCCAAGCAGGATGTGCTCCACACCAATATAGTGATGGCTTAAATTCCGGGCTTCTTCCACTGCCAGTTCTAGAACTCTTTGAGTTCCTGGAGAAAGCGCCAGGGCATCTCCGCTGTATTCACCATAGCCAGTTATCCTTTCAATTATTGTCAGGACACTATCAGTATCCAGCCCAAGTTCTCTAAGGACTCTACCGGCAATTCCACCCTCATCAAGTAATAAACCCAACAACAAATGCTCGGTTCCAATCTTTGAGTGCTGCATTCGTTCAGCTTCTTTATGTGCTAAACTCAGAACCCGTCGAGCGCGTTGGGTGAATCTTTCCATACTAGCCAAAATACAACCTCCCGTAATAATCCGGTAAATGCCTGGATATTACCTTAAATGTGTTTATTTTCGTCTCCCCGCTTGTTTTGGTAAAACCATTCTACCAAATAACCCTTCAATAACTCCTCAAGCGGTATATATTAATGAAATTTATATACTGTGCTATCCCCTATGAAGACAAGCGGTCACGAGAATAAAAAAAGCGCATCCGGTCAGATGCGCTTTGATCGTTCAGATTTACTCTTCATCTGAGGGAGGAGAGTTTTCTTCTTCCTCTTCAGGTTCTTCCTCTGCAGGAGGTTCGACTATTACTTCCGCTTCCTCTTCAGGTTCTTCCTCAGCAGGAGGTTCGACTGTTTCTTCCGCTTCCTCTTCAGGTTCTTCGTCCTCTGTACCTCCCTCTTCTGCTTCCGCATCCGTGGAAAGTTCAGACGCGGGTTCTTCTTCCAATTCCTCCCCAGCTTCTGCGCCGGACAACATATCCTCTAAGGAACCTTCTCCATTCAGTTCTTCCTGAATCTGCTCAAGATCAATCGCGGCGAATTCATCGGAGTCTACTTTCTCCAGGCTCAGTCCAATTCGGTGCCGCTCCATATCCAGACTGATCACGCGTAAAGCCAGGGTTTCCCCTACACTCACTACTTCAGAAGGATGTCCGACCCTCTCCATGCTGAGTTCGGATATATGAATTAATCCTTCTAGATCTGTGTTCTCAATACGGGCAAAGGCCCCAAAATCTGTCAGGTTTGTGATTGTTCCTTGGATCAACTGTCCTTCCTGGATTTCCTCAGCTTTCTCTATCCAGGGATTATCCAGCAGCCGTCTCATAGATAAACCAATGCGACGTTTGTCCTCATCGATGCTGATGACCTCAACCTCCAGTTCCTGGCCAACTTTCACCAGATCACTGGGATGGTCTACATGGTCCCAGGAAAGCTCAGAAAGGTGAACCAATCCATCCACCCCCTGGATGTTTACAAAAGCGCCAAAATCCGCCAGGCTGCTTACGTAACCAGACACCCGATCTCCAACTGCCAGGTTGTCTAGCAGTTGGTCTTTGATTGCTTCCCGGGTTTCTCCAATCGCATCACGTTCAGAAAGGATTAATCGCTGCCGGGATCTATCAACTTCGATTACTTTCAAAGTAATTTCTTTACCGATAGCTTCGTTCCAGCGATCTTCCGGTGAGCCGCCGTCACCCTCGCGGAAAACACTCACCAATGAGCCGGGAACAAATCCGCGCAGCTGACCAACCGGAACCAGCAATCCTCCTTTGTTGTATCCTTCCACAAAGGTTGTAATTGCTTCCCCGGATTCCAGACTGTTCTCTACCTTTTCCCAGTCCTGTTCTTCCTGGGCCCGGGTAAACGAAAGCACAACATGTCCATTGTTATCTTCCGGTTCAAGTACATAAACAAGGATTTCTTCTCCAACTTGAAAACCGTTCAGGGTTTGGGGGTTAATACCTTCCAGCTCCCGTCCGGCGATCAAACCATCCGCTTTAGATTGGACATCAATCAGAATCTCGTTTGAGGTAATCGCTGTGATTACCCCCTTTCGGATATCTCCCCGTTCAGGGATGTTTCCCAGCCCCAGACCCTCTTGGGCTAAGAGTGTTTCCATATCCATTATCTCTGAGGGGTGTGAATTCTCTCGAATTGATTCTCCCCCGTGTTGGGACTTCATCTCTTCCATAAAATGGCACGCTCCGTTTTAGAATGGAAACCATTATACAGCGCAAATATCAACTTGTAAACCTTTGTGGTAAGATAGACGCTGATCAAAAACATCTGTATTATTTATGAAGTCATTGATGATATTGGGTTATTAAAGCAACCTTCGCCTGAAACAAGGTCCTAAATGACGGCAATTTACCCTTTTACGGCAATTGTAGGTCAAGAACGCATGAAACGTGCTCTGGTCCTTAACGCTGTTAGCACCAGAATCGGCGGCGTTTTGATCCGTGGGGAACGCGGGACTGCAAAGTCCACTGCTGCTCGCGCTCTGGCGGCTTTATTGCCCACTGTAGAAACCTTTTCTGACTGCCGCTTCGGTTGTGATCCAAACCGGTCTTCAACCTGGTGTACTGAATGCCGGGAAAAATCAAAAAATGGCGATCAGCGGAAAGTTGAAATGCTGCCAACCCCTTTTGTGAATTTACCAGTTTCAGCGACTGAGGATCGAGTGGTCGGCACATTGGATATTGAAAAAGCCATCCAGATCGGTGAACGCCATTTTGAGCCGGGTGTGCTGGCTGATGCCAACCGGGGACTTCTGTATATTGATGAAGTGAATCTACTGGATGATCATGTGGTGGACCTGCTGCTGGATTCGGCCGCAATGGGTATGAATATTGTTGAACGAGAAGGGATTTCTTTTAGCCATCCTGCCCGATTCATACTGGTTGGTACCATGAATCCCGAAGAAGGCGATCTCCGCCCACAGCTTATGGATCGGTTTGCTCTCTCAGTGGACATCCGCGGAATCCGCGAGATACGGGAACGTGTTCTGATTATGGAACGGCGCCTGGCCTACGAGGAGAATCCCGCATCTTTCCGGGAACAATGGCTTCCGAAAGAACAGGAATTATCCCAGCAAATCACCCAGGCCAGAAAATTACTCCCGGAAGTACAGTATTCCTCTAGAAACCTGGTTGATATTGCCAACCTGAGCGTCTCCCTTCAGGTGGATGGCCATCGTTCCGACCTGGTAATCTTAAAAACTGCCAAGGCTCATGCTGCTTTTGAGGGCAGAAAGGCAATCAACGGTAGAGATATTGGATTGGCAGCTGAACTTGCTTACCCGCATCGATTAAAACGGGGGCCTTTCCAGCAATCTGAGATCACTGCTGAAGAATTGACGGAAAAGATTGAACAGCTCAAAGGTGCTTCAGCGGAAGCTGAGGGAGAGCCGGGAGATCAAAGCGAGGAACCTGGCGGAGAAGCAGCAGGGGAAAATGGCGCTAAAAAAAAACGCTAGTAAGCTCAGTTATTGATTCACAACAAAGCGAAATACCGGCTGAATCTGGATCTAGAGAGGTCTTTGAATATAACAGCGCCGCTTGGTGGGAGGGTGGTAATCCAGTAAAAATCGGCAATACTTTTGACCCGGATATTATTGATACCCCTCTTGACCGGACGAATCGCCGGTCCAGCGGACGCCGTTCTCAGACCCGTACAGATACAAAAAGGGGAAGGTATATCCAGGCCCGTCCGTCTGAGGGTAAGACATCAGATATCGCTTTTGACGCCACTATCCGGGCGGCTGCACCTTTCCAGAAACAGCGCCGCACTGCTGATAGCAAATTGGCTTTTTCCATTCGAAAGCAAGATCTCCAACGAAAAGTCCGCGTTAAACAAACCGCCAATCTAATCCTCTTTGTAGTGGACGCTTCCTGGTCAATGGCTGTAGCTGAACGGATGAGCGCTGCCAAAGGCGCTGTCCTCTCTCTGCTGACAGATGCTTACCAACGGCGTGATCGGGTCGGCATGGTGGTTTTCCAAAAAGATCGGGCGCAGCTGGTTCTGCCTCCCACAAACTCTGTTGAACTTGCCCGGCGCTCCTTGTTAGATATTCCCATGGGGGGGAAAACCCCTCTCTCGGCAGGGCTGAACATGGCTTTCGAGGTAATAAAACGGGAGGAACTTGCTCATCCCGACGTCCGTCCCCTGTTGATCCTGCTCACAGATGGGGTTGGAAATGTATCAATTTCCCGAATGCCTCCCCAGGACGAAGCCTATAAAATTGCAGAAAAAATCGCCGGGGAAGAAATTCCCAGTGTTGTTATCAATATGGAACACCGGGAATTTGACAAAGGTCTGGCAAGTGAAATTGCTGATCACTTAAAGGCTTCTTATTACTGTCTCACTGATCTGCAGGCAGAAAAGCTCATCCAAACAGTGAAGGAAGAAATCGGGTAATAGGTCGGGGAACTTATCATTCCAATCTAGGGGGAATTTAATTTCGATCTGTTATCATTGGTAACATGATTCCCATCTCATTATCCATTACTGGGTTTTTATCCTATAAAGAACTTGTGGAAATTGATTTCACCAGTTTTGAATTGGCCTGCATTTCCGGAGAAAACGGGGCAGGAAAATCCTCCATACTGGATGCAATCACCTGGGCTTTATTCGGAAGAGCCAGAAAACACGATGAATCCGTAATTAATTTGGAATCCCGCCGGGCAGAAGTAACTTTCACATTCCATTACGAGGGTAATCAATACCGTATTATCCGGAGTAATCCCAGAGGGGAAACTAAATTCGTGGAGCTTCACATCCGACAGGAGAACGGCACTAATAAAGACGATCCAATCTGGCAGCCATTAACCGAGCGGACCTTGAGAGAAACTGACCAGATGATTGTGGATATTCTGCGGCTTGATTACGAGTCTTTTATTAATGCATCTTTTCTGCTCCAAGGGAAAGCAGATCAGTTTACCCAGCAAAATCCATCTGCCAGAAAAAGGATTCTCGCGCAGATCCTGGGTTTGGAAATCTGGGAAAATTACCGTAAGCAGGCATCGCGAAAACGAAAAACTGCTGAATCGGAAATTGACACTCTGGATGGCCGTATTGCGGAAATCCTCAGCGAATTAGAGGAAGAGGAGCAGAGAAAAGACCACCTTCTTTCCCTTGAAAAGGATTTGTCTCAGGCCCACGAGGCAAGAATAGCTGGTGAAAAGCAGCTGGTAGAAATGCAGTTCATTTATTCTGCCTTAAAAGAACAGCGCAGACTGGTAGACTCATTAACCCGACAGGCAAAAAAAATCTCTGAAAGGGTGACTCAAACGCAGGAAAAACTCGCCGCGAGGGAAAAGGAGAAAAAATCCTACCAGAATATTATGTCCCATTCTGAAAGCATCAATAAAGAAAACGAGGATTGGAAAAAGGCGCAGGGCATATTGTCTGCCTGGGAAAAAACAGCAGATAAATTTCGGGAGCAGGAAAATAAACGGCAGGAACCTTTGCTCCAAATCACTGCCGAAAAAGCCCGCTTGCTGCAGGAACGAACTTCGCTGGAATCCCAATACAAGGAGCTGCAGAGCTCTTTAGAAGATATTCCAGCCTTAATGGATATGTTGATTGAACAGAAAGATAAAATCAAACAAGCGGAAGCGGAGCTGGAAAATCGGGATCAAAAGAAAAATGAGCTAGACCAAGCCCGTCAACAACAGGCAGATGCAAAAGCTGAAAACCCCCGCTTATTTCAGGAAATGAAGGAACTTGAAAAACGGATTGATGAGCTGGAAGAAACCGAGGGAGCACTCTGTCCTTTATGTGGTCAGGCGCTCGCCCCTGAAGACAGGGAATCTCTCATCCAAGCTCTCAAAGCAGAAGGTAAAGATTTAGGAAACCGCTTCCGGGAGAATAAAACCACCCTTAAAAAAGCAGATCAGGTAGTGAAAGCTCTACAGCTTCAAATCACTGAATTCAGTTTGGTAGAAAACAAGCTGCGTAAACTAATTCAGGGAACAGACAAAATAGAAAACCAAATCACTCAATTAAAAGGGCAAAAACTATCCTGGGATTCACAGCACAAGAAAAAGATGGGGGATATTCAACAAACCCTGGACAATAATTCCTACGCGGAAGAAGCCCACCAGCAGCTTTCCGATATTAACACCGAACTGAAAAAAATCGGTTATGACGCTGCAGAGCATGACCGAGTACGTGAAATTGTTATGCAGGGGACTGTTCTCCAGGAAAGAAAAAGGGCTCTGGATAGTGCCCAGTCAGCATTAAAACCGCTTGAAAGGGAAATCAAAGAAATAACCATGGTGTTGGATTCTGATAAGACGGACCTGGAAAAGCAAACTTCCGAGCTTGACCACAACCGTCAAGCCATCGAAACAGCAGAAGGGAACGCCCCGGATACGCAGCGGGCAAAAAATAACCTGCTTGAGCTTAAAGAGAAAGAAAATATTCTCCAGCGGCAAGTTGGCGGAGCCCAGCAAAAGGTTTCTGTTCTTGAGAAACAAAAATTGCGCAAAATCGAACTGGAAGAGGAACGCCAGGAAATTAGCAGCCAGGTGAAACTATATAAACAATTGGAATCAGCTTTCGGCAAAGATGGGGTTCCCGCCTTACTAATAGAACAGGCACTTCCCAACATTGAATCAAAAGCAAATCAAATATTACAGCGCTTGAGTGGCGGAGCTATGTCAATCCGATTTCTCACTCAGAGATCGTATAAAGATTCCGGGCGTGAAGACCTCAAGGAAACCCTCGACATCCAAATCCGGGACCAGTCCGGTTTCAGGGATTACGAGATGTATTCCGGCGGCGAATCCTTCCGGATCAATTTTGCTGTCCGGCTGGCATTATCCCATGTATTAACTCAGCGGGCTGGCGCCAGGCTCCAGACCCTGGTTATTGATGAGGGATTTGGCAGCCAGGATTCCATCGGCAGGCAGCGCCTTATTGAAGCAATTAACCTGATCCGGGGTGATTTCGAAAAGATACTGGTCATCACTCACGTTGAGCAAATCAAAGAAGCTTTTTCAACCCAGCTATTTATAGAAAAGACTCCCCAGGGTTCCCAGGTAACTTTGTTATAATTTTCTATTGTCGCCGACTCTATAATATGTTCAGGCTAATCCACCCTGAAAAAAGAATTGAGTGGATTACCGGGAAAGAATAATTAATGGTGATACCATGCACAAGGAGAATGAATGGAAGAACTGAATTATGTAACAGAAAAGACTTTTGAAGCGGATGTTTTAAAATCAGATTTACCGGTCCTGGTTGACTTCACGGCAGCTAGGTGCGGTCCTTGCGAGATGCTTTCCCCCCTGATTTCAGAGCTGGCGCAGGCATGGGAGGGCAAAGCCAGGATCTATAAAATGAATGTTGCTACCGATCAGCAAACCCCGAAAAAATATGGCGTGATGGGAGTGCCGTCATTAATTTTATTTAAAGATGGCGAAATCGCGGCCCGCCTTACTGGTTTCCGACCTATAAAGCAGCTTCAAACTACATTCGAGCCACATCTATACTATAAAACTCCGAAAGCCTAAAAAGCTTCCGGAGCCAGGAAATTATTAGACCTCTGAGTTTATTTATTATTTGGAGGTCTATTTGGTTAAACGACGAACTTTCAATCTACAATCCCGCGGCTTTGCGCATCTCCTCTGCCCTGTCGGTATTCTCCCAGGTTAATGTTAGATCATCGCGACCAAAATGACCATAGGCTGACAGCTGTTGATAAATTGGGCGCCTCAGATCCAAATCCCGGATAATTGCACCCGGCCGAAGGTCAAAATACTCATTGATCAGCTGGAGGATCTTTTCATCAGACACATTGCCTGTTCCAAAGGTTTCAATGTTGACACTCAACGGGTGGGCAATGCCTATGGCGTAGGAAACCTGAATTTCACAACGTCTGGCCAGGCCGGCAGCAACGACATTCTTGGCTACCCATCGGGCTGCATAGGCACCAGATCGATCAACTTTGGTGGGATCCTTTCCAGAAAAAGCTCCCCCGCCATGACGTCCCATACCACCATAAGTATCAACAATGATCTTCCGACCGGTTAATCCTGCATCTCCCATCGGTCCCCCGGTAACGAATCGGCCGGTTGGGTTAACTAAGATTTTTATTTTATCGTCCACCATCTCTTCCGGCAATACTGGCAGAATTACATGTTCGATGATGGCTTCCCGGATATCTTCTTGCGAAATCTCGGGCGCATGTTGGGTGCTGATTAACGCCGTGTCTACTCGAACTGGTTTTCCATGCTGGTATTCAATTGTGACCTGGCTTTTTCCATCAGGTCTGACCCAATCCAGGGTCCCATTTTTGCGCACTTCCGCAAGCCTGCGGGACAGCTTATGAGCCAGGTATATCGGTGTTGGCATCAATATTTGATTTTCATCACAGGCATAACCAAACATCATACCCTGGTCACCTGCGCCGATGGTTTCAATTTCAGCTTCTGTTACTTCCCCGCTTTTTGACTCCAGGGACTTGTCCACACCAAGAGCGATATCACCTGACTGCTGGGAAATTGCTACCAAAACTCCGCAGGTATGACCATCAAAGCCTTTTTTCGCCCGATCATAACCGATGCCGGTGACTACATCTCGCGCCAATTTGTCATAATTGATATTTGCTGTAGTAGTAATTTCTCCCAGCAGCATCACATAACCAGTTTTGGTCGCCGTTTCACAAGCAACGCGAGATCTGGGATCCTGCTCTAAGCAGGCATCCAGGACTGCATCGCTAATCTGGTCGCACATTTTATCCGGATGACCTTCGGTAACGGATTCGGATGTAAATAATAAACTTGGCACATTGTTCAGCGTACTGCTCATAAACCCTCCTGATTTCGAGTTTGATCCTTAACTAAAATTGCCCCTTCAGACCTGCAAGAAAGGGCACAAACTCGGTTTTGCCCTCTCATCTTCCAGATTCCGCCTGCCGGAGTTGGCACCATCTGCAGCTCAAAGCGCTGCCCGGTTGCCGAGGTATCAAAGGGCCGTTCCCTCCACCTCTCTGGATAAGAGTGCCTTCAAAGGCATATGTTAGTACATGGAGGATAATAACACGAGAGAGAGAAACTGTCAATTAATCCTGCTTATACAGACTGAAATAAGCAAACATAATCCTCCCATACTCTGGTGATGTCATTTTTGAATTCGACCTGGTTTGCAGTCGGGTTTTTGAGGTAGCAAAAAAGGGGCTCTCATTGTATACTTACTGTACGATTATCCAGCTGACGCATCAATGCCACAATAGGAAACCATTTATGAAGATCTCTGTCCTCCAAGAAAACCTCGCCCACGGTTTGAACATTGTATCCCGGGCTGTCTCTCCCCGCAGCACCCTTCCAGTTCTTTCTAATATTCTCGTCGCAACGGATGACGGCCGCTTACGGCTCTCTGCTACCAATCTTGAATTAGGAATTACCTGCTGGATAGGAGCAAAAATTGAAGAAGAGGGTTCCACCACTGTTCCAGCGCGGACTTTTACAGACCTGGTAAGCACAATCCCCCCTGCAAAAACTGACATAACGCTTCACGAGCCCACCCAGACGTTAAATATTAAAAGCGGCTCCCTCAATACGGATATCAAGTGTATTGATGCGCAAGAATTCCCGCCCATGCCGTCGCCCGATTTGGAATCAGGGATAGAAATCAATGTCACTGATTTTAAGGAAATGATCAAGCAGGTTGTTTTTGCCGCCTCCCATGATGAGGCCCGCCCCATCCTGACCGGGGTTCTCGTCACCGTGGAGGACAACACAATGACACTCGCGGCAGCCGACGGTTTCCGATTATCTGTCAAGACCGCAAAGTTATCCTCATCAGTTCAGCAACCAGTGAAAGCTGTCATTCCCTCCAGGGCCCTTAGTGAATTAGCCCGTATTAGTAATGACGGCAGCGAAGTAATCACCATGACCCTGCCCCCTGATCGGGGACAGGTGATCTTCCGGACCAAGAATATTGAGCTCGTTTCGCAGCTGATTGAAGGAACATTCCCCGACTACCAGCAAATCATTCCCAAGGAACACCAGACCCGGACTATTTTATCAACTCCCTCTTTCCTGAAATCATGCAAGCAAGCGGAGATTTTTGCCCGGGAAGGTTCTTTAATCGCGCAGGTAAATATCCGGCCTGGCATAGAAGAGAATACGCCTGGCGAGGTGGAAATTTCTGGTCAGTCCGAGGAGACCGGATCCAGCCAAGCTAAGATGGATGCCACGATTGAGGGCAAAGATCTCATTATCGCTTTTAATGTTCGATACCTCCGGGAAGTGCTTGATGTGATTCAAACCCCAAATGTTGCGCTTGAAACCTCAAAGTCCACCAGTCCCGGAGTAATTCGTCCGGTCGGTGATGATGACTTCCTTCATGTCATCATGCCGATGCACCTGGGCAACTGAGAATCACATAAAATACATATTTGACTGATGTAATTAACGGAATTCCCGGTTTCCGGTAACGAAACCGGGTTCTTATTGTATTTACAAACAAAGATGACGATTCACACAGATCAGTCATCATCAAACAACTAGCAGAGCCGAAGAAT